>NZ_JABWRA010000019.1:0-114252 GCF_014268705.1 Pseudomonas sp. SWRI179
CTGGACTGCGAAGCAGGCCCAAGTTTTTTTGCTCAATGCAGAAATTTTGGGGCGGCTTCGCCACCCAGCGGGAGCAAGCTCCCTCGCCACAAAAGCAGTGCAGCGCTAACGGTGCAGTGCGTCCGCTTAACCCTTCGCCGCCATCGCCGTCACTTCCACCTTCATCCCCTCGACCGCCAACGATGCCACGCCCACGGCGGCGCGAACCGGCCAGGGTTTGGCGAAGAAGCGTTTGTAGACCTCGTTGAACGCGGCGCGATCGGCCATGTCGGTCAGGTAGATGGTCAGGTGCAACACCCGGTCCATGGAACTGCCGGCACCCTCCAAGGCGGTCTTGAGGGCTTGCAATGTGCATTCGCTCTGCAGCGTGATGTCGCCCAGTTCCAGGCTGCCGTCGGCGCGGGTGGGGATTTGCGTGGAAACCAGCAGGCCGCCGAAGCCGGCGACGTCGGAGGAAATCGAATCGGCATCCGGATCTGGAATAAACGTGATGTCTGGGTTGCTCATGCAAAGCCTCATGCAGGAAAGAAAAAGGACCGCCGCAGTTTACCGTCCATTGCCGCGCCGTTCCTGCATTCCTTTAGCCGTGCGTTTCCAGGCCATGGTTTTGCACCAGCGCCTGGATGTAGGCCTCCAGCGTCGTGGTGCCGTGCAGGGCCGCGTCGTCGCCTACCTCGAAGCCGCTGTCGAGGCTGACGGCGCTCATGTGCGTATAGGATTGCGCCGCAGCGGGGCTGAAGCCGAGGCTCCGGAAATGGCTTTCCCATTGGTCCCTGGGTATCACCTGTACCTCGACCGGCCGGCCGAGCGCCTGGGAAAACGCCTGTGCCACATCGTCAGGCGTGTACAGGCGAGGCCCTTGCACATGACGCACGCCAACGTCGTCAATCGGCGAAAGCAAGCGCGCGGCGGCGACCTCGCCCAAGTCCCGGGGCGCCACCATGGGAAACGCCAGGTCGGCGGGGAACAGCGTGGGCAGCTTGCCGGTCTCGCGGACGGTCTCGAGCAGGTTGTCCCAGTTGCTCATGTAATATGCCCCGCGATTGATCGCCGCCGGAATCGACTGGTTGCGCACGCCTTCTTCCAGTTCCCACAAGACGCTGAGATCGCCGATGCGCTCACCGGGCTGGGCGCCGGCGGTGGATTGCACGACGATTTTCTCCAGCCCCGAGCCGTCGAGGGCCGCGAGGATGTTGGCGACCGTGCGCCGTTCCACCGCGTCGGTATCGGTACTGGGTGCGGCGGGCGGGTTGAGAATGAAGGCCCTGCGCCCGAGCCGAAAGGCGGCACGCAATGACTCGACATTTTCAGCATCGGCTTCGACGATTTGAGCGCCCCTGGCGTGCCATTCAGCGGCGTGGCTGGCATTGCGGGTCATGACCATCACGACATGCCCTGGCGCTAGCAAGGCCCGGGCCGTGGCCGATCCAACGTGGCCGGTGGCGCCCATGATCACGTACATGGCTTCATCTCCTGGAATCAAAGGCCACCCTGGGCCGGACGTTGGCTGGTTTGCGCCGGTTCAAGGGGCGGTTGCGTGCCGTTCAGGCGTGCGACCAGTTGTTGTGCCTGTTCCCATCCCAGATCGGGCTCCAGCCAGTCGAGAGCGTCGTCGGCGCTGAAGGCCAAGACCCGTTGTTGCTGGTTGGCGATGTCGCCATAGGTCACCAGGGCCAAGCCGTCACAACCAAACGGGGTCTCGCTGGCCTGGGCCAGGGCGGCCAGGAAAATCGGCGCCGATTGCCGAGCGGTCAGGTAGGCGAGGCGTGGCGCCTGGGACGGCGAGGCGGGTGCTTGCGACTCATACCAGCCCTCCACGGCGACCAGTACGCGGCCTTCGTGCTTGATGGGATCGAAGACTTTGGAACGCATGACCAGGTGCAAGGGCAGGTGCGTCAGCGGGGGCATGGTGCCCACCGACCAGATCGGCGACCAGCCCCAGCGAACCTTGATGCATTCCAAGTGCCCGCCGCGACGGCGAATGGCGCTGACCTGCATGTTCGGCTTGACCAGGCTGTGCCGCTCCTGAGCCTTGGGCGGCGTTGTTTCGTACAGGTCCAGGGGCGTGACGGATGTACCGAAACGGCTGCCGGAGGTGTCTCGCTGGGCGAAATACGCCAGGGAATCTTTTGAAGAAACGTGTTGAACCAGACCGTCACACATAACGAACACTCCCGGCAGAGAAACGCAAAGAAGCCTTGATGTACCCGCCGTTCAAACCCCGGTTGCCGTGGCTTTCAGCGGTGTCATGTAGGTCCGAACCCGTGGCGAAATGCTTGGTTCGAAAATCCTCGCGGCGGGGAGACGAGCGGGCAATTGGGGTGGATGCACTGACGCCATCGCGAGCAGGCTCGCTCCCACAGTGGAATTGTGGTGGGTCAGGATTTTCAGCTACACCGCCAAGCCCCTGTGGGAGCGAGCCTGCTCGCGAAAGCGGTGGATCAGCTTGCATCAATGCTGAATGTGCCGCCGCCATCGCGAGCAGGCTCGCTCCCACAATGGAGTTGTGGTGGGTCAGGATTCTCAGCTACACCGCCGAGCCCCTGTGGGAGCGAGCCTGCTCGCGAAAGCGGTGGATCAGCTTGTATCAATGCTGAATGTACCGCCGTCTTCGCGAGCAGGCTCGCTCCCACAATGGAGTTGTGGTGGGGCAGGATTCTCAGCTACACCGCCGAGCCCCTGTGGGAGCGGGCTTGCTCGCGAAAGCGGTGGATCAGCTTGCATCAATGCTGAATGTACCGCCGTCTTCGCGAGCAGGCTCGCTCCCACAATGGAGTTGTGGTGGGGCAGGATTCTCCGCTACACCGCTGACCTCCTGCGGGAAAACCTCACGGCGAGTGAACTGACGATCCCTGCGCCGATGCTGGTCGAGCTTGACGCATTGGTCTAGGCCGCCTGGAAAACCAACGTCTCGCCATCCTTCGGTATCAACAGTTGACCTGCGACACCGGCCCTCACGGCAGCCTCGGCCAAGGCCTTGCGGGTCGTCGGGCAATGGCTGATCGCTTCCAGGTGATTGGCCACCACGGTCCCACGGCTCAGACGGATGAATTCCAGCGTCTCGTCGATGCCCATGATGATGTCGCCGCCAATGTCGAACCGTGCCCCGCCTGCCGGCACCACGCTGACCTGCGGCTGGTGGCGCAAGACGAATTCGCGCACGGTGGGGGTGAGCACGGTGTCGCCGGTGAGGTAGACACTCGGTTCGCCGGGCAACTCGATCAGGTAGCCGACCCCATGCTCCATCAACTTGCCCACCAGGCCCAGCCCATGGGTGCATCTCACAGAGCGAATGGTGCCACCCAGGAAGGGGTTGGGTTGATCATGTGCCTGGGCAAGTGGCTGGACGTTCAAGCCACGCTTGGCCAGGTACGGGGCGTCATGGGGTGTGCAGATGACGGGGATCTGTCTTTCCCTCAGCCAGCGCTTGGCCGCGCGGTCCAGATGATCGAAATGGCCTTTCTGGCAGTGGGTGATCAGGCAGTGCGTGACCGTCTCCAGGTCCTTCGCTGTTGACGCCGGAAGCGCCACCAGCGGATTGCGCTGGTTGGCACCAAACAGTCGAAGCGGCGGCAGCGTGCCCTTGTCCGCCAGCATTGGGTCGACGAGCACGCGATACGGGCCGAATTCAAGAAGGATGGTGGCGTTACGGATCTGATGGATGTTCATGAGGCGTTCCTGTGGGGCGAGCGCTTCATGGTGCCGATTAGGTCCCGTGTGCATAATGGCCGGATCTGACATCTTTGATTCGTTTTATGCCATGACCCAAAAACTCCGCATCGGTCTGCTCCTGTTTCCCGGCTGCATGCCTGCCGGCCTGTTCGCCTTTGCCGATCTGCTGCACGCCGCCAACCGCAGGCGAGGGCGTGCGCTGTTCGAGGCACGCTACATCGCGTTGCAGGCCGGGCCGGTGGTGTGCGCCCATGGCGTGACCCTGCACGCGGAAGCGGCCCTGGAAAACGCCGGGCTGGATGCGGTCCTGGTTCCCGGTTTCTGGGCCGAATCGGCCGAGCAGGTGAATGCCGTCCTGACCGAGCAGACAGCCCTTTTGAGCGCGTTGTCGAAGCAAGCCCGAGCACTGCAGCTCTGGTCCTATTGCACCGGTGTCTGCGTGCTGGCCGCCAGCGGTCGCTTGGACGGGCAGGGCGCGACGGTGACCTGGTGGCTGGCGCAAGCGATGCAACAGCAATACCGAAAGGTTCATTGGCAAAGCGAACAGAACTGCGTGTTCAACGCGCGCACGGCGACCGCGTCCGGGGTGAACGGCTACCTGCCCATCGCCGAACAACTCATCGAGCGCAGCGTCAGCAGCGACGTCCTGCGCGACATCACCCGGCTCATGGTGCTACCGCGTCCGGCCATTCCCCATGCGGCGTTCCAGGGCAGCACGCTGATCGAGCAACCCAACGGATGGTTGCGGCAGTTGCATGGGTTGATCGAGCAGATGCCGGCCGAGGGGATCACCGTGCAGGCCCTGGCAAGCGCGCTGGCGGTGTCCGAGCGCACCTTGGCGCGCAAGGTCAGTCGTGAAACGGGGCAGGCCGTCGCGGCCTACGCCCGGCGCATCAAGTTGAACCAGGTCAGCGAGCGCCTGACGTTGACCTCGCTGCCCCTGGCCAGCATCGGCGCCGAGCTGGGTTTCAGCAGCAGCTCCAACTTGCAGCGCATGTTCAAGGCGCTGACCGGGCTGACGCCGATGGCATACCGGCGCAAGTTCGGGCGTGTGTGACGTCGGTCAGCCCGGCGTCTTGTCGGTTTCGTTGCGATGGTGTTCCGGCCAGTTGTCCACGGGGTGGGCACGGTCTTCGTTGAACATCTCCGTGAGCAGCGCATTGGCGCGGCGGTAGGCGTCATGCCGGAACTTGAGGTCGTCTTCCGGCTGGGCGACGATTTCCTCCAGCATCTTGAGGTTCAATCGGCGGAACTGATCCGCGCGCTCACGCGCTTCGTAAGCCCCGACGCCCATGCGCTCCAGCGCGCTGCGACCTAAGGACAGCGCGCTCTCGAATGTCTCCCGCTCGGCCGCCTCCACGCCCATCTGCCGCAGGATGATGAGGTGGCCCATGTCCCGCGCCCGTACGATCAACTGCAACGCCGGGAAATGCTCCTGGGCCAGTCGGGTCAGCGTCAGGTTGTCTTCCTGGTTGTCGATGGCGTTGATCAAGACCACCGCTTGGGCCGCGCCGGCTGCGTGCAGCAAGTCGAGGCGCGTGGCATCGCCATAAAAGACTTTCACGCCGAATTTGCGCAGCGTCTCGATGTTGTCAGGGTCGTGATCCAGAACCACCACGTCGACGCCGCAGGACATCAGCAGGCGTCCGGCGATCTGCCCGAAGCGGCCGAAGCCAGCGATGATCACGCGGGGATTCTGCTGGTCGACGAGGTCGGATTCGCGCTGGTTTTTCTGGGTGACGGACTCGAAGCGATCCAGCAGCAGGATCAGCAGAGGCGTCAGGCACATGGACAACGCCACCGCCAGGGTCAGGCTCTTGCCCCATTGGTCGGTCAGGATCCCGGCCAGCGTCGCGGCACCGAACACCACGAAGGCGAATTCGCTGCCCTGGCCCAGCAACACCGCTTGCCAGGAACGCTGGCCGGCAGGGACATTCAAGAAGCGGCTGATGGTCTTGATTACCAGCAACTTGATCAGGATGAAACCCAGGGTCAGGGTGATGACTTTCAGCGGTGCGTTGATCAACGTGCCGAAATCGATCGACATGCCGACGCCGATGAAAAACAGACCCAGCAGCAGGCCCTTGAACGGCTCGATGTCGCTTTCCAGGGCATGGCGGTATTCGGAACTGGCCAGCAGCACGCCGGCGAGGAATGCGCCCATGGCCATCGACAAGCCGGCTTCCTCCAGCAGGAAGCCGAAGCCGAACACCAGGAAAAGTGCGACGGCGCTGAAAATCTCGCGCAAGCCTGAGCGTGCGGCGAAGCGCAGCAGCGGTCGCGTCACGTAGCGCCCCAGCAGTACGACGATGGCGATGGCGGCGACGATTTTGCCAATCGACAGCAACAGCGCGGTGCCCGAAGGCGTGTCGCCGTGGGCCGACAACAACGGAATCATCGCCACCAAGGGAATGGCGGCGATGTCCTGGAACAGCAGCACGGCAAAACTGCTGCGGCCGACGGCGGTGGCGGTCAGGTTGCGTTCGCTCATGGCCTGCATGGCGATGGCCGTGGAGGACAGGCTCAGGGTCAGGCCGACCAGCAGCGCCGCCGTCCAGTTCAGGCCCAGGGCCGCGCAGAACGTTGCGATCGCACCGCCGCAGGCGAGCATCTGCAAGGCGCCGCCGCCGAAGACCATCCGGCGCAGGGCCCAGAGCCGCTTGGGATCGAGTTCAAGGCCGATGATGAACAGCATCAGCACCACGCCGATTTCAGCGAACTCCAGAATCGCCTTTACATCGGTAATCAGCTTCAGCCCCCACGGGCCGATGATGCACCCGGCCAGCAGGTAACCCAGCACCGGGCCCAGGCCGAACCGAACGGCAATCGGTACGATCAGCGTCGCCGAGGCCAGGTAGATCAGCATTTCAATCAGGCTGTGCGTCTCCATCTCAATTTTCCTTCCAGGCGGCCAGGCGTTCGCCGTAATGTTCGATTTGGGCGCGTTGGGCCTCGGAGTCGGCGGCATACGCGCCATGCACGGCAACGGGTTCCAGCCAGCGCATGCCGCAATAAATGGCCGTGGCGTGGAGGGGTTGGGCCAACGCCGAAAAACCCGGGTAGGCGCCGATCTGGAAATGATCCTGTTCGCCACCCGTGGTCACGGCCCACAGCAACCGCTTGTCCTTGAGCACCGTGGCGCCTTTGCCATAGGCCCAGCCGTGGGTGAAGACTTTATCGATCCACAGTTTCAGCAGCGGCGGGGTGCTGTACCAGTACATCGGGTGCTGGAGGACGACCAGCTCCGCTTGTTCCACTGCGCGTTGTTCCGCTTCGACATCGATATCGAAGTTGGGATAAAGCGCATACAGCGAACGTATGACCACGTCCGGATTGCTGGATACTCGCTTGAGCATCTGCTGGTTGACCCGCGATTTGTCAGGGTAGGGGTGCGCATAAATGATAAGAATCATCGGTGAATTCCTTGGTTTGGCTCCGTCGATTCTTGTCTGTCGTGAGCGCGAGCGATGGCACATGGAGCCGAGCGATACAAACAAGAGCGCCTTCCCATGCAGGGTCGAGGCCGGAAAGGCCGGACATCCTACCGAGGAAGGCGCTGATTGTTTAGCGCGGATCGATACATCGGGACACTTCAGCCAAGCGGCAGCGAGACCCTGGCCTCCAACCCGCCACCCTTGCGATTCCTCAGGGTCAGTGTCCCGCCATGCTCCAGTACCGTCGCCCGGGCCGCCGACAGGCCCAGCCCGACGCCGCCGGTGTGCTTGTTGCGCGAGCCTTCGATGCGAAAGAACGGCGTGAAGACCTGCTCAAGGTGTTGGGCATCGATGCCCGGCCCACGGTCGAGGATGCGAATGTCCACCCGGTGGGCGTCGGCTTGGAGCCGAACCGTCGGCTCGCCGCCATACTTGATCGCGTTGTCGATCAGGTTGACCAAGGCACGCTTGATGCCGATGGGCCGGCCGACGTACACGAAGCGCTGGGCGCCTTCGAATGCGACCTCGGTGCCAGCGTCCTTGAGGTCATCGACGATGGTGTGCAGCAGTTCGGCCAGGTCGAACGCGGTGGCATGTTCCAGCCGGGCATCGTCGCGGAAAAACTCCAGGGCGCAATTGACCATCGCCTGCATTTCATCCACGTCCCGGAACAGGCGCGATTGCTGTTCGGCATCCTCGATGAACTCCCCGCGCAGGCGCATGCGGGTCAACGGTGCGCGCAGGTCATGGGAGATGGCCGCGAGCATCTGCGTGCGGTCCTGCAGGAAGTGCTTGAGCTGGGCCTGCATGGCGTTGAACGCGAGGATCGCCTGGCGGATTTCGTGGGGGCCGATGACCGGAATCGGCGGCGCCTGATGGTCGACGCCAAAGCGCCGCGCACCTTCGGCAAAGCGTTCCAGCGGTGCGGCCAAGTGCCGGGTGGCGATCAGCGCGACGATAAACGTCGAGAGCAGGATCAGCGCGATGATGATCAGGTTGCGCGCCCATTCGCCCAGCCCCCAACTGCGCGACGGCACGGAGAAAATCACCCAGGAATGGTCGGCCAGTTCGATGATCACCGCGTAGCGCGCATCCGCTTGGTTGGCCGGCCAGTCGGCCGGTTCGTAGGCTTCGATCCTGGCGTCCGGCCGGCCCAATTGCTGGCGCAGGAGCGCCGAGCCTTCGCTGAATTCCGGGTCATCGATCACCGGTAGCCGGGCATCCTCATGGCGTTGTAGCCATTGCGCGTTGAATGCCTGGTTGCTCGCGGCCTTGGCAATCGCCGGCCGTTGTTCAGCGGCGACGGAGTCGATGATGCGGGTGATGGTGGCGGCCCTTTCCATCAGGCCGGTTTCCATCAGGGGAGGGCGCGCCCAGGCACCGGCCAGCAGGCTGAACAGCTCGTTGAGGGCGAGCAGGGTCAGCATGGCGATCATGGTGGTCAGGGCGATCCAGCGCGCCACCGTGTCCCTTGGTCGATGAATGCCCGGGCGCGAGCGCTTCATCGCTTCACCACGTGGGGGCTGAACAGATAGCCGCTGTTACGCACGGTGCGAATCATCGAGGCGCCGGGGATGTCGGTTTCCAACTTGCGTCGCAGGCGGCTGACCTGGACGTCGATGCTGCGATCGAACGCCTCGAAGGTTTCCCCACGGGCCAGGTCCAGCAACTGCTGGCGCGTCAGCACCCGGCGCGGGTGTTCGGCAAACACCAGCAGCAATTCGAACTCGCCGCTGGACAGCGGGATCATGACCTTGTCAGGTGAGCGCAATTCGCGGCGGGTGACGTCCAGCTGCCAGTTTTCGAACTCCAGGATTGGCCGGGATGAGTCGTTCAGCGTGGCCCTGGCTTCACCGGTGCGCCGCAGCACGGCACGCACCCGGGCCAACAACTCCCGGGCGTCGAACGGCTTGGTCAGGTAATCGTCCGCTCCCAGCTCCAGGCCGACGACGCGGTCGCTCAATTCACCCATGGCGGTGAGCATGATGATGCCGACCGTGTGCTCGGCCCGCAGCCGTTGGCACAGCACCAGGCCGTTGTCCCCCGGCAACATGACGTCGAGGATGATCAGGTCCGGCACTTGGCGTTCCACCGCTTGCCACAGGGCATTGCCGTCGGCGGCCACGTCCACGCTATAGCCATGTTGTTCGAGGAATTTGCGCAAGAGGGCGAGGACTTCGAGGTCATCGTCCACCAGTAGTAAATGGCTCACGGTGGGCACGCAGGGTAATGAATACAGGGGGAATACTAGGGTCAATCCAGGGCCTGCGTCATATATTTCAACCCGGAAACAAAGTTGCCGGCGGGCAATATTGTGGAAATCTGTGGGCAAAAAAACGGCGGCAGGATGGCCTTGATGTCGGTCAGTTGAACAGCCAGCCAACGCTGAACCCGTGGCGAGGGAGCTTGCTCCCGCTTGAGTGCGAAGCGCTCACCGCTTTTTAGGGCCGCTTCGCGCCCCAGCGGGAGCAAGCTCCCTCGCCACAGAGGGTGGTGTTTGGCTTTTTGACCGGCCTATGCAGCATCCCAATCCTCGCCGAGATAACCCCGTATGCCGATCACCAAGCCCGCTC
This sequence comes from Pseudomonas sp. SWRI179, assembly GCF_014268705.1. Lineage (NCBI taxonomy): Bacteria > Pseudomonadati > Pseudomonadota > Gammaproteobacteria > Pseudomonadales > Pseudomonadaceae > Pseudomonas > Pseudomonas sp. SWRI179. The sequence continues at coordinate 9,680 of NZ_JABWRA010000019.1, forward strand.
CGTTGTTCGTTCGCTCCACCGTCGTGGTTGTATTGGCGGCACTCGCCAGTGGTTGCTCCAGCACGCCAGCCGCAAAACCAGGCTCGTGTGAAAGCGCGACCTACACCGTTTACGATCCCGCCGAACCCGTCAACCGTGGCATCTTCGCCTTCAACCGAACCGTGGATGACTACGCACTGGCACCGGTGGCCCGTGGTTATCGCAAGCTGCCGGAGATGTTCCAGGCCGGGGTGCACAACTTCGTGGCGAACTTCGGCGAGCCCAAGGTGTTCATCAACGACCTGCTGCAAGGCAATGCCCAGCGCTCGGTCAACACGCTGGGTCGTTTCGTCATCAACTCCACGGCGGGCATCGTCGGGCTGATCGATGTGTCGGGCAAGCTGGGCATCGAGCGCCACAAGGCCGACTTCGGCCAGACCTTCGGCGTCTGGAACGTCGCCCCGGGGCCCATCCTGGAACTGCCACTGCTGGGCAGCGCCAACCTGCGGGATGCGACGGGTAAAGTGCTGAGCTTTGCCGTCGACCCGTTCGGCGACAACAGCAGCACGGTCGAGACCCTGGGCACGATCAACACCGTCGGCGGCATTGTCGATGGCCGTGCCGAGGCGTTGCCAACCACCGATCAATTGCAGACCGAAGCGGACTACTACGCGGCCCTTCGCGATGCCACGGCGCAGCGGCGTGCCGATCTTGTCGCCCAGGGCAAGTTGGGGTCGGTGGTGGAGGACAATCCGCAATGCCAGGAGGAAGGGGCCGCTGATGAGTAACGAGGCGCTGGTCTTGCATCGGCGAATGCGTTTGCTCCAGCCGGATGCATTGCATTGCCGTGAGGTGGAACTGCGGTTGGCCGAGGACGGTAGCCACGTGCTGCTCAACCATTATGTCGAGCTGTATCGCCATCAACGTCTCGGTTGGTGCGCCCTACGGCAACATCGGGTGCCGTTGGCGGCGATAGTGCGCTGGATGATCGATAACGGCGAACAGATGAGGGGTTAGTGGCAATTTGCTGCTTAATACAACGGCATTTTGAGCGCAAATGCCGTGAAATATTTATACATAATTACGGATTAATAATGGTTGTACGACGTCATATCTAATATGTTCGACTGTGGCCGTTTCTTACAAAAAAAATAAACGGAGATTCACCCATGACGAGCATTCCTACCGCTGAGGAACAAGCTGCGGCGCCCGTGCAAGGCCGTTTCGTACGCCTGCTGAAGCTTCTCGGCCCCGGCATCATCGCCGTTCTTTCCTGGCTGGGCGCCGGCGATCTCATCACGTCCTCCGTGGCCGGCGCGAACTACGGCTACGCGATGATGTGGGTGCTGGCGGTCTCTCTGCTGCTGCGCTACCTGATCGTCAATATCATCGCGCGTTTCCAGCTCTGCAATAACCAGGGCATGACCATCCTGCAGGGGTATGCCCAGCTCAATCCGTTTTTCGCCTGGTTCCTGCTGGTGTATGCGCTGCTCATGGGGCACCTGATGAATGCCTACATGATCAAGGGGGCCGGTGAGGCCCTGGCCATGCTGCTCAAGATCGACTACCCGCTGCTGTGTTCGGTGGCGGTGGTATTGGCGGTGTGGATGCTCGTCGGGCGCAATATCTATTCGATGATCGAAGGCGTGATGAAAGGCCTGCTGGCGATCATGACGCTGGCGTTCCTGGCCCTGGCGGTGATGTCCGGCCCGGATGTCGCCGGCATCGTCAAAGGCACCATCGGCTTCAGCATTCCGCCCGATGAAGGCGTGCATGGCGCGCTGTTGGTGGCCGTCTCGGTGATCGGCGCAGTGGCCGGTTCCATCGCCAACTTCGTTCATCCGTATGTGATGCGCCAGAAGGGCTGGGTAGGACCTGAGCACAAGCGTATCCAGCGCAACGACCTGCTGTTTGCGGTGTTTGTCGGGATCATCATCAACCTGGCCATCTGGATCGTCGGCGCGGAAATCCTGCGACCCAACGGCATCGAGGTCAAAACCCTGGGCGACCTGGGCAAGGCCCTGGAAATATTCTTTGGTCCGATCGGTTGGTACGTATTCTTCGTGGGTGTGTTCGCCACGCTGTTCGCCAGCATTTCGGGCAAGACCACGGCGTTCCCGATGCTCATTACCGACGCCTTCCAGCATGTGCGCCCCGAGCGCCGGGAGCGTTACGGCAAAGAGTTCCACCGTGACCCGATGCACAAATGGTTCATGCTGTTCATCCTGGTGACGCCACTGATCTGGTCGCTGCCGGGCATGCCGGACTTCGTCACGCTGACCATCGGCGTCAACGCGCTGAACATCGTCGGCTTGCCAGTGATTTCCCTGGGCCTTTTGATCATGTCCAACCAGAAGTCCTTGCTGGGCAAGGAGTACCGCAACAACCTGTTCGAGAACATCGCGCTGGTGTTTGCCACAGGCCTGGCATTGTGGGTTGCGTTCCAGTTGGGGGTCGATCTGTTTACCTGAGGCCCGGCCATCTGCAACTTTCGGGGGGACTGCTAGACTTTATCGTCCAGTCCCTTTCGGAGAAGCGGAATGAACAATAAAAACAGGATCTGCCTCTGGTACGACGGCAACGCCGAGGAAGCTGCGCGGTTCTACGCAAAAACCTTTCCCGACAGCGCGGTGAACGCTGTCTACCATGCCCCAAGTGATTATCCGTCGGGCAAGGAGGGCGATGTGATCACCGTTGATTTCACGGTGATCGGCATCCCCTGCATCGGCCTCAACGGCGGGCCGGTGTTCAAGCACAGCGAGGCCTTTTCATTCCAGATTGCCACGGAAGACCAGGCCGAAACGGACCGTTTGTGGAACGCCATCATCGACAACGGTGGCCAGGCAAGCGCTTGTGGCTGGTGCAAGGACAAGTGGGGTTTGTCGTGGCAGATCAGCCCGCGGGTGTTGCTTGAAGCGGTCGGCAGTCCTGACAAAGCCGTGGCCAAGCGGGCCTTCGAAGCGATGATGACCATGACCAAGATCGACATTGCCGCGATTGAAGCGGCGGTGAAAAGGCTAGCCGGCGAATCACCACCATCATTTTCTTGTGGGAGCGGGCTTGCTCGCGAAGGCGGTGGGTCAGTCAACTTCAATGCTGACTGATCCGACGCCTTCGCGAGCAAGCCCGCTCCCACAGTTGTTTTGTGGTGGCTTCGATTGCTCGGCCTGCCCAGATCCCCTTGTGGGAGCGAGCCTGCTCGCGATGACGGCGGCACAGCCAACCCTGATGCAAGCTCACCTATAGGGCGGCCTCAGGCACCCTGGCAATCACCTTGATCTCAAACTGAAAACCATACAGCCACGTCACCCCCACCGCCGTCAGTGTCGGATGCGGTGCGTTGCCCCAGAATTCGGGCACGACGCTCCAGACCCGTTCGAAGATCGACTCGGGATCGACCATGAACACTGTCACGTCCACCACATCGTCAAAACTGCAATCGGCCGCGGCGAGGATCGCCTTCAGGTTGTTGAACGCCAGCCGGACCTGAGCCTCCAGGTCCGGCTCTGGCGAACCGTCGTCGGTGCTGCCGACTTGCCCGGAGACGAACAGGAAACCATTGGAACGAATCGCCGGCGAATAGCGATTGCGCTCATACAGTGCCTGGCGTCCAGGCGGAAAAACCACATCACGCTGTGTCATGAATACCTCCATCAAAAAGTGGTTCCAAACGATGAACTCACTCTAGGGGCTTGTATCCAGGCGATAAACGAGCAACCTTGGTGCTCACTGTTTGTGAATCCCAAACAATCGAACCATGCCGAGGCAGAAATGGACCGTTTTGATGCGATGCAAGCGTTCGTGCGAGTCGTGGAGGCGGGCAGCTTTACCAAGGCGGCAGAAACCCTGCACATGAGCAAGACCACCGTGACCCAACTGGTGCAGCAACTCGAGGCACGGTTGCGGGTCAAGCTGCTCAACCGCACCACACGCAAAGTCAATGTCACCGCCGACGGCGCGGCTTATTACGAGCGGGTGATCCGGTTGCTGGCCGACATGGACGATGCCGAGACCAGCGTGGCCGGCGCCCAGGCGTTACCTCGCGGGCGACTGCGGGTGGACGTGCCGAGTCCGCTGGCGGCGATGATCCTGATACCAGCCTTGCCGGCGTTCTACGCGCGTTACCCGGACATCCAGATCGACATGGGCGTCAGCGATCGCATCGTCGACATGCTTGATGAAAACGTCGATTGCGTGGTGCGCGGCGGTGAATTGCGGGATCAGTCGCTGATCGCCCGACGCGTTGGCGACCTGGCCCTTGGCGTCTTCGCCGCCCCGAGTTACCTGGCACGGTTTGGCCCGCCCGCGCACCCTCGCGAACTGGAAGACTCGCACCATCGCACCGTCGGTTTCCTCTGGGCTCGCACCGGCAAATCCTTGCCCTACGCCATGCGCCGTGACAGTGAGCTGCTTCACGTCAAAGGGCGCTACGCGTTGGCCATCGACGACGGCAACGCCTACCTCGCGGCCGGGCTGGCGGGGCTGGGCGTGCTCTGGCTGCCCGAGTACAATGTCCCGGCGTCACCAGGCGCAAGGGGAATTGGTGCCGTTGTTCGAAGACTGGCAGCTGGACCCGATGCCGCTGTACCTGGCTTACCCCCCGAACCGGCATATCAGCGCCAAGTTGCGGGTGTTCATCGATTGGGTCGTGGAGCTGATGGCGCAGCATGCGCCTATTATTGATCGATCTGTTTCGTGAAATTTGGCTGTCCAGTTGTAGAGGAGATACACCATGGACCGATTCACCGGCGGTTGCCTGTGCGGCAACGTTCGACTTGAAGCCTCAGGGCGCCCGTATCGTGTTGGTCTTTGTCACTGCCTCGATTGCCGCAAGCATCACGGGGCACTGTTCTACGCGGCTGCGGTGTTTCCTCAGGACGCGGTGACGATCGAGGGTGAAACCCGGGATTATGCCGGACGATTTTTTTGTCCTCGCTGTGGCTCGTCGCTGTTTGCCCGCTCGGGCGATGAGATCGAAGTGCACTTGGGGATTCTGGATAGCCCCGATCAACTGCTGCCCACCTACGAAAGCTGGACCGTGCGCCGTGAGTCGTGGTTGCCGGCGTTTGCGCTTACCCGATGTTATGAGCAGGATCGTGAGGGTACGGGGCGGTCTGAGGAATAGATGCAATGTGTTCCACCGCTATCGCGAGCAGGCTCGCTCCCACAGTTTGGTCTTGGGTGTACGCCAATTCTGGATTCACAACCAACCCCCTGTGGGAGCGGGCTTGCTCGCGAAGGCGTCGGATCAGTCGGCATTGAAGGCGACTGACCTACCGCTTTCGCGAGCAAGCCCGCTCCCACAGTTTGATCTTGGGTGTACGCCAATTCTGGATTCACAACCAACCCCCTGTGGGAGCGGGCTTGCTCGCGATAGCGGTAGATCAGTCGCCTTCAATGCCGACTTATCCGACGCCTTCGCGAGCAAGCCCGCTCCCACATGGAATCTGCGCTTTTATTCCTTGAGGAACGTCAGCAGATCCTGGTTCAACCGGTCCTTGTGGGTCTCGGTCAAGCCGTGCGGTGCGCCAGGGTAGACGATCAGTCGGGCGCCTTTGATCAGCGCCGCCGAGGCCCGGCCTGCAGCGTCGATTGGCACGATCTGATCGTCATCGCCATGGATGACCAGGGTCGGCACGTCGAACTTCTTCAAATCGCCGCGGAAATCTGTCGCCGAGAAGGCCGCGATCGAGTCGTAGGTATTCTTGCTGCCACCCTGCATGCCCTGCACCCAGAACGATTGGATCAGCCCTTGAGACGGCTTGGCGCCCTTGCGGTTGTAGCCGTAGAACGGGCCCGAGGCGATGTCCAGGTACAGCTGCGAGCGGTTCTCCAGGGACGCCTTGCGCAGGCCGTCGAACACTTCGATAGGCAAGCCACCAGGGTTGGTTTCTGTCTTGAGCATCAACGGTGGCACCGAAGAAACCAGCACGGCTTTTTTCACCCGTGCGGTACCGTGGCGACCGATATACCGCGCCACTTCACCGCCCCCCGTCGAGAAGCCCACCAGCGTCACGTTCTTGAGGTCCAGCGCTTCAATCACCGCCGCCAGGTCGTCGGCGTAATGGTCCATGTCGTTGCCTTCCCAAGGCTGGCTGGAGCGACCGTGACCGCGACGGTCGTGGGCAATCACCCGATAGCCTTTCGAGGCGAGGAACATCATCTGGCCTTCCCAGCTGTCGGAGTCCAGCGGCCAGCCGTGGCTGAACGTCACGACCTGGCCATCACGCGGGCCCCAGTCCTTGTAGTACAGCTGCACGCCATCCTGGGTGGTGATGTAGCTGGCGGACTGGACCACGCTGCCGACAGCAGACACGCTGGCAGCGGCCTGGACCGGCGACGCGGCTTCGGCGTTGAGGGTGGCCAAGGCCAGGGTCGCGACAGCCAGGGTGCGGTTGAAGGTGTTCATCGTGTCTCTCTCCATAAGGTCGGTTTGATCTGCGGCGATCGTCATCGATCGCGTTGGTGGGCAGATTAGAGAGAGAGGCCGATGACGAGAACGGCGTGGGCATCGATAGCAACTATGGGAAAATCGGATAGCTGCGCTGCGCTTCGGTTGCCATGGCTCGTTCGTGGCGAGGGAGCTTGCTCCCGCTGGGTGGCGAAGCCGCCCCAAACGGAGCGATGCGAGTCTTCCAGGTGTATTTCATTGGCCGATGTGCGACGGCTGCGCCGCCGAGCGGGAGCAAGCTCCCTCGCCACAATGTACTGTTCAAGCGCCCTGAAATCGCCCTCAACCAAACGAAGGCATCGGCCCCAACGAATTAAAGATCCACACGACCACCGCTACGGCCGCCAGCACCGCGACCACGATGCTGATAAGCACCCATTTAAGAATTTTCAGCCCTTTCGACGGAGCCCCCGGCGCGAGGGGCTCCACCGGGAACGTCATCTCCCCGGCGCATCGTGGGCAAACAGCGGTGTCGTCAAGGAGGAGGTACCCGCAGTGTTCACAGTTTGTCATGTCGTCGCTTCAAGGCTCAAAGGAGGGTAGCCCTCTATGGGCTTGTAAAAGCGGCCGAAAACACCGGGCGCCAGTCGCTTAATATTTGTAGACGATGCCCAGCCTGCCCATGATCTCCAAGGCATTGACCAGGCCCAGGCCATTCATGGGCAGGCAGGCGAAGGCCTGGTATTCATCGAAGTGCGTGCCGATGGCCAGCAACTTCAAATCATGGGTTTCCAGCTGCCCATTGAAGTAGTGCAGGAGCGCGCGTTCCCAATCGTCGGCGCGGTTGACCGCCTCGATGGTTTTACGCTCGGGCGTCGGAATTTCAATGCCCAGTTGCCGCAATGGGGCCAGGGCATTGACCGCATCGACGCCGCAGGACGACCATTCCTTCCATTCGAACCCGGCCAATTGATTGGCCTCGGTGAGCGCTGACTCGACTTGCGTCCAGGCCCAATCCCACTGCCCGGTAGGCGCCGGCAGGTTCTGAATGAGTACCTGTGCTTGAGCCTCGTCGAACAGGTTATCGAACAGGTCAGCCAGGGTATCGGCCAGATCGGGCTGCGGCCCTTGCCCCTGGGTGTCCAGGTCGTGGCTCAAGCGCTGCCACAGGTTGCCCAGCTCGTCCCAATCCTCGTCATCCATGTCATCCTCGATCACCTGGGCCTTATGGCCGCGCAGGTAATTGTCCAGCCGCGTCTTGCGCACACGCACGCTGCCTTCGGCAAGATCGACATCATAGCTGCGGTAATCCAGGTAGTTGGTCTGGAACACGATGCGGTCAGGAAACACTTCATGGGCAAGGCTTTCCTCCACATCGAAATACGCCGCGCCTTCGAAATCGCCATGGGCGCTGATGATGCGTTGCAACGACAGGGGATCGATTGGGTTCATGTGGGCTGGGTCACAAGGAGGAGGGCGAGAGGAGAGCGCCGCGTATCGGGTTCGCGCTGATCCTACACCAAGCTCCAGTGGCTGCTAAGGGGCTGAATGTGGACTGCGTCAACTGCCGGGCAAGTGTTTGGGTCTATGCTTACCTTGCCTTCGTGAATCAGGCCCACCCATGCACGAACACCGAACGGTCCACAGGGAGTACGCGTGAGACATTCGATACCGGCTGCAGCGTTGTTTTGCCTATTGCTCGGCACGGTTGCCAGGGCCGAGCAGTATCAAATCGTCACCGAAGAATGGGCTCCGTACAACTACCAGGAAAACAACCGGCTCACCGGCATGACCACCGAAATCGTCCGGGCCATCATGGCGCTGACCGGGGATGATTTCGAAGTGCTGCTGCAGCCCAGCATGCGCACCAGCCAGATACTCAAGCATCGCCCAAAGACCATCATGTACTCCATGTTCCGCACGCCTGAACGCGAATCGCAGTTCAAATGGGTCGGGCCGATCGTGGAAGAGTCCATCCACCCTTATCAACTGGCCAATGCGCCTCCACTGGACACCCTGGAACAACTCCTTAACGCCCCGCAGATCACCACGCGCCACGCCGGCCTGGTACCTCAGATGCTGCAGTCACTGGGCTTCAACAACCTGGACAAAAGCGCCACCGAGAGCAAGCTGCTCTACCGCATGCTGCTTGCCGGTCGCACCCAGATCATAGTCGGCGACACTGACGCGGGCGTGGCCTACTACAGCCGCCAACTGAACATCGCCCCGGGCACCCTGCGACGGATTCCTATCGAACTGTATCGCTCATCGCTGTACATCGCTTTCAGCCCTGATAGTGACGATGAGGTGGTGGCGGCGTGGTCCCGGGCGTTGGAGCAGTTGCGGCGTTCGGGGGAATTGGAGCGGATTCAGCGGCGGTATGAGGGGGCGGTTGGGCGGTGAGGGAAATGGGGCTTTCCTCTAAGCGAAATAAAGCCGGGCAATAACCCTGTGGCGAGGGAGCAAGCTCCCTCGCCACGGCTTGTGTGTTTGTCAGGGGTAGGGGGATAGGCCTGTTTCCAGACAGGTAGAGCCTCCGTTCAGGCCGAAAGGGGGCGTTCCAAATGGCGCCCCTTTCTTCTAGAAACTGTACTTGGCCGTCAACATCATATTGCGCGGGCTACCGTAGGCATCACCGCCGTAGCTTGCGGAGTTGGCGATGGTCGAATAGTACCGACGGTCAAAGATGTTGTTGGCGTTGACCTGCAAATCCAGGTTCTCGTTGACCCGGTAGCCGGCCATCAGGTCCGTAACCGCGTAGCTGCCTTGTTTGAGCCGGTATTCACTGCCATTAGCCAATGGGATGTCGTTGTACATGCGGCTCTGCCAGGAGACGCTGCCACCCACGCGCAGTTTTTCCAGCGGGCCCTGGAGTTGGTAGCTGGTGGTCAGCTTGAACAGATGCTCCGGTGTATCGGTGTCGAACTGCTTGTTCACATTCTGTGGATTGGCCGCATCCTTGACGGTGTGGGTGCGCGCGTAGGTATAGCCACCGCCGACTTGCCAGTTTTCGGTCAAGGCGCCTTGCAATTCGAAGTCGATACCTTGGCTGCGAATCTCTCCGGACGCCTCATAACAGCTTGCCTGTGGGCAGTTTGCCGTGAACAGTTGCACCGCACGGTTTTCCTGATCGACGCGAAACAGCGCCACGCTCGCATTCAGCGCGCCACCAAAATATTCGCCCTTGATACCGACCTCGTAGTTCTTGCCAATGATCGGCTTGACCGGGGTACCCGAGGTGTCCTTTTCACGCTGCGGCGTGAAGATGTCGCTGTAGCTGACGTAGGCTGAGTGATGGTCGTCCAGGTCGTAGATCAAGCCAGCGTAACGGGTGACGTTTCGGGTGACCTTGTAGTCGGTGTCGCCGTCCCGGTTATCGTAGTCATACCAGTCCAGGCGCCCGCCGAGGATCAGCTTCAGCGGGTCGGCCAAGTTCAGGCGTGTGGTGAGGTAGACGCCATCTTGAGTGGTCACTTCGCGCTGGTCGTTGGTGTGGACGAAATTCGGTTTACCGGCATTGATCGGCCAGTTCATGTCGTACGGGCTGTAGTTGTGGGTGGTCATGTCGTAGATGCGCTTGCTGGCGCCCACCACCAGTTCATGGGTGCGCCCGAACGCCTCGAAGGGGCCACTGGCAAAGGCATCTACGCCGGCCTGGTTTTCATCGAAGTCGGCCTGGTAAACCGTGCGCGCCAATGTGTTGTTGACCCAGCGCGATTGGTAAGAACCGGAGAACAACGCGTTCTGTTCGGCGTAGTTGGCGTTGACCTGAAGGTTCCAGTCGTTGGCCAGGCGATGACGGACTTCGGCGAATACGGTGTTGATCTCCTGATCCTTGTTCTCCCAATCCGTACCTGGATTGTAGGAGCGCGGGAGGTCCAGGTGATGGCCGTCCTGGCCGATCATCGAAGAACCCCAGAAGTAATTGGTCTTGTCCTTCTGATGGGAAAACCCCAGGGTCAGGGTGGTGTCTTCGCTCAGGTCCGCTTCGGTGACCGCATAGAACAGGCCGTGATCCTCCTCGACATTGTCGATGAAGCTGTTGGCATCGCGGTAAGAGGTCACGACCCGGCCGCGCAATGTGCCACTGTCATTGAGCGGGCTGGAGGCATCGAGCTCGCCGCGGTAGTCGTCCCAACTGCCGGCGGCACCGGTCAGGGTCACTCTCTGCTCGGCCAATGGGCGCTTGCGGATCAGGTTGATGGCGGCCGAAGGGTTGCCTGCACCCGTCACCAGGCCGGTCGCACCGCGCACGACCTCGACTCGATCAAACATCGCCAAGTTAGGCTGGGCGCCGACGTTAACGCCATCGTAGCCACTCGGGATGCCGTCATACATCAGGTTGTCGATCTCAAAACCGCGCGCCTTGTAAGTCTGCCGGCCAGGACCGCCGGAAAAGTCCAGGAACAAACCGGGCGTCGCCTTGACCACGTCGTTGATACTGGTCATCACCTGGTCATCCATGCGCTGGCGCGTAATGACGGTGACGGCTTGTGGGGTTTCACGCATGGTCAGCGGGAGCTTGGTCGCGGTCGACATCGCGCCGGTGGTGTAGGACTCGGTGCCTTCCGTGGTGCTGCCCAGTTGACCGCTGCCGGAGACTTCGGTCGCGTCCAGTTCCAGGGTGGCGGGTGGGGTGGTGCTGTTGTCATCGGCGTAGGCGGGGGCCAGGGTGGTCATGCAAATGGCCATGGCGAGAAGATTGCGGGCAGGGGTGAAGTGACGCGGCGGGGTGGTGCGAGTCGACATGAGCAGGTCCTGATTTACTAATGCTTGTGAGAGTGATTCGCATTAAGTATTGCAGGATTTATCTGACGGATAAAGCTTGTAGAGGTTGGAGTAGGCGATGCGCAGGGGCTTGTAGCGGGCACATTCTGGAGCCGCGTGACCGGGCGGCGGTAAATCGCTTTTAAACAGGCGTTTATCTTGGGCGATGCTACTGTTACATCGCTACCTGCGGCGGGAGGCGACCGCTGACGGAAGACCTATATCGGACGTGAATTCTTCATTGGCCAGGAGGCTAGCACTATGTCAGCACAATCCCTCACGCACCTGCTTATCGATACCGATGTCGATTTCGACGACTACATGGCCATCTCGTATTTGCTGAAGCATCCTGCCGTCAAGGTCGAAGGCATCACCGTGACAGGGGTGGGCGCTGTTCACTTGAGTCACGGCGTTCAAAACATCAGCAACTTTCTCACCGTGTTCAATGACCCGGAGATCGAGCGCATCCCCGTTGTCGCTGGCTTTCAGCGGCCCATGGTGTACAGCAATACCTTTCCCTTCGAAACACGCCAGGCAGCGGATCAACATTACGACGCCCAGTTTCCACGGACAAACCTGAACCCCACGGGAACCGATGCGGTCGCGTTCTTAAGGGATACATTGAAGAACGCCGATCATAAATTTACCGTATTGATGATCGGTGGCGGCACGACCTGGGGGCATTTGTTTCAGCAGGCTCAAACCGATAAGGCATTACAAGACTTGTTGCGCGGCAAAATAGATCGCATCGTGATGATGGGAGGCAATTTGTTGCCGCAGTACGTCCAGCCCGGCGCGGGCGGCAATATTATTGATGCTCTGGGCAAGACGCCTTACTACACCAATCAAGTGGCCGAGTGGAACATCTTTCTGGATCCGCTTGCTACCCAATATGTTTTTGATAGCGGGATTCCAGTGCAATTGGTTGCGCTGAACGCTTGTAACCAGATACTCCTTACACCGGATTTTCTGCGACAACTCTCCAGAATCAGCAACCCGGTTGCTCAATTCCTCACGCAGGTGTTGCAAAGCTCGACCATCGCCCCCGGTATCGGCGCTTATCTGTATTTTTGGGACCCGTTGGCGGCCATCGCGATAACCGACCCTCGGTTTATTCAATTTACCCGTTATGGCCTGCGGGTCGAGCAAGAGCTGAACGAAGAACAGGATACGAGCGGGCAGTTGATTCCGGATGACGCTGGCGCTCCGGTCGACGTTGCCCTGGGAACGTCACCAGGTTTCGTCTTGTCGCTTTACCTGAACACTATTGCCGGGAAGTCGGCCGAGGCCACGACATCGATAGCCGAGTAGTAGGTCGTCCAAGAACTTCCCTTCGTCTTGTAAGGTGGCAACCTGACTGAGCCGTGTCTATTGTCTCTGGCGACAGATAGCTATCGGAGGCATCGACATGACTCAGATCATTTCGCCCGCCGCTTCAGCTGTGCGGAACACGGGCATGGTCGCGACAACTTTATGGGGCTCGGACAAAATCGGCGGTATCGCGGTCGATCCGGACGGTACTCTCTGGCTTGGCGCTTATAGTCGCCTGGGGCTCGGCGGCGAAGAGGATTCAGGTTTCACCGGTAGCCTGGTCCGGTTCAATGCCGACGGCAGCCTGGACCGCAACTTCAGTGGAGACGGTAAATCCCTCCTCCCGGTGGCGCTCGATATCGAGGACGGCGGTAATGCGGCCGTGCAGCCGGGAGGCGGTTACCTGGTGACGCGCTACGTGAAAGTAGGCGATGCCTGGGTGTCGGGCATCAGTCGTAACTTGGCTGACGGCAGCCTCGATACGAGTTTCGGGAACGGCGGCACCGCGACAGTGCCTTTCTATTGGAATGAAGATCTAGGCCAGCAAGCGTCGTTCTCCGTGCAACGCGACGGCAGCTTTTTCGCAAGCGCTGGGTATGCCTCTGGGGAGATCTACATCGCCCGCTTCGACGCGACGGGGACCTTGGTCTCGTCTTTCGGCGAGGCTGGGGTCCTGCACTTGCCAGCGTCCGTCGGCATTCACCCCAGCCGCACGCTCGACGTTTCGCTGCAGGCAGACGGGAAGGTTTTGGTCACGGGGCAAGCGACCCTGACCCGCCTCAACCCGGACGGCACCCTGGACAGCAGCTTTGCAAACGGCGGCAGCCTGGCCCTGGATGTTCACGCAAACGCCCTCGCCATCCAGGATGACGGCAAAATCCTCCTGGCGGGCGCCTCGGGCGGCGTCGCGACCGTCATTCGACTCAACACCGACGGCTCACTCGACACCCAATTCGGTGATGGCGGTCAGGTACGTTGGGGCTCGGAAAGCGCTCCTTTCGCCGTCGCCGACATGATCGTGCTGGCCGACGGCAAGCTATTGATTGGTGGAAGCCAGGGCACGCGGGCGGACGGTTATCTGGCCGCCTTGGTTCAGTTGAACCCCGACGGCAGCCTGGACCACAGCTTTGGCAATCCCGACGACGGCTATTACCACCTTGACGGTGGCCGCGATGACGACTACTTGCTCGGTACCGCGTCGTTTGACGATGCAATCTCTGGCGGGGCCGGTAACGATCTGCTCGATGGCCAGCAAGGTCGTGACCTGCTGACGGGCGGCGCCGGGGCCGATACGTTCCGTTATGAGTCAGTCACCGACAGTTACCGAACCGCAACCGCTGCCCATAGCGACCGAATCACCGACTTCGACCCCAACACCGACACAATCGATCTCTCGTCCCTGGGCTTCCTCGGGCTGGGTGATGGACATGACGGAACCCTGGCAATACGCGTCAATGAAAGCGGGACGCGGACCTACCTCAAAAGTTTCGAGGTCAATGCGGATGGCGAACGTTTCGAATTGGTCTTCGACGGTAACCTGGGCCAAGCGCTGAATGAAACCAACATCCTGTTCCAGCAAGCCAGGTTGACGGGCACCGAAGGGGCCGATCATCTACAAGGCAACGCCCGAGGCGAAATCATCGAAGGGCGCGCGGGCGATGATCGCCTGTATGGAGCGCTAGGGAATGATGTCCTGGTGGGCGGAGAGGGCCGGGACCAATTGGTGGGTGGCGGCAACAACGATGTGTTCCGCTTCGACTTGCTGAGCGACAGCTACCGTACCGCCACCGAAAATCACACTGATCGCCTGATGGACTATACCGTGGGGGAAGACACGATTGATGTGTCCGCCTTGGGCTTTACTCGGTTGGGAAATGGTTACGACGGCACGTTGGACGTGGTTTTTAATGAAGCCAAGGACCTGACTTATTTGAAGAGCTATGAAACTGACGCGGATGGGGCTCGGTTCGAGTTGAGCTTGGTGGGGGATTATTCCGGGTATCGTGACTTGGATGTCGTCTTTGCCGAGCCGTTGGGGGAGGAGGCCGTTCAATTGATCGGAGTGGCTGATAACTTCTGGGTGTAGAACGCAAATCTGGAAAAGGGGACGGGTTTATGAGCTTGGAATAGTTCCGTCCCCTTATTGCTCAACAGTGCTGAAGCGCTGGCACAACTCTCGCGAGTCGGTGCCGGCATCGCGCGTATCGGCGAGTTCGCCGTGAGTGAGGACCTGCAGCTAACCATGGCCGAATGTTTTCAACAGAATCGGCCAAAAGCGGACTCTTGAATTTAAATATCGAATTTTTGTTCCCAGCATGTTTACGGAGAAAAATTATTCGGATGGCAACTTTTTGAAATCCTGCTTAGCTAGATTGTGATATCTCCGGGGAGGCTTGCATCTTCTAAAGTACCGAACACGACTTAGGTGATGCGAGACAGGTTGCTGTTTTACCTTGTGCGCAGCCTCTAACAAGGCGCTCAAATCGTTCGTTTCGCTCACTGGGGCCGCGCTCCGTGGCCCTTAACCTAAACGTAAGGCCTTCCTTTAGGAATCCCTCGTGATCCTCACTACCGCCTCGTCCCCTGCTTACCTTCATCCATTTCGAGGGATTACTAATGAAAAAGTTACGGGCTATCGCTTGCGCAATAATCGCGAGCTTCACTTCGATAAATATATGCCATGCAGCCGAAGGTTCCGCAGTCCCAGCACTCGCGGTTGCGCCAGATGCCGACGCCTGTCGGTACCTGCCCGGAGCGCCGTCAGCAACGCGGTTGATCGACCGCGAAAAGTTTTGGTCAAAGATGGAAGAAATCGTCCGACGTCAAGAAATATTCGAGTACGACTTTAAAGAGCCAGTGAAAGATGCAAACGGGGAACGCATAAAGGACGCATCCGGTGGGCCCGTGCTGAGAAAACGTCATGAAGCAACCTCCTTCAATTACAAAAGAGTTAGATCGATCCTCAACGGCGTTCCCAAATGCACGATCGAAGGCATCTTCGATTATTGGGAAACCAGTGGAGGCGGCGACCCTAAGGTGCTTGCACTATCACTATCCACTGCCCTGAAGGAATCCAACTACACTTTGCAACCCGGATATATCGAAAAATTCAGAAGCGCCGACCCTCCTGCGTATGCAAAACCGGATAAATACGGTCGCGCTTACTATGGCCGCGGCCTGACGCAGCTCACCAAGATCCAAAACTACAAAGCTTTTGAAAACCGACTCGGTATAAATCTAATCAAACAGCCTGAGTTGGCCGCTATCCGCGAGCATTCCATTCGAATTCTGGTCGATGGTGCACGACTTAGTCTGTTCAATACGGTATATGGCAAAGTCGGAACCTATTTGAATGACACGAAGTCCGATTGGGTAAGGGCACGGGGCTTGGTTAATCCGGGCAGTTACCGCAAACGCACCACGGGCTACTTGGCCTGCCGGTTCTACGACGCGGTCCAGCCAGCCTATCTACAGCCCGCGCCTGTTCAAGACGCAGCATTGTGTATGCAGCTCAGTCGACAGGTAGAGGACGGCCCGCTCTGAGTTGTCATCTAATCCTATATATCGCAGGCCTAACAAGGCAGTGTAGCGGACAGCTTCGACGCCGCTGAGTTTTGGCGCGTTGGCCAGCGTCCGCAAAGGGTCGAAATCAGCCTTTTGTGACTGGAATCTAATGGCCGATTGCGACTGACGAATTCCGGCCAAAAGCTGCCGATGGCGAATAGCATATAATGCCGCGCAGAGCCTAAGAACTATAGATATAAGGCAGACTAAAATAAATTACTTATCTTTCTTCACCTTGAAACATTCCGGAATCAGCGCTAGTAGATACTCTTTCCTAGCACCACCAGCATTGGGGTCTGGATATACTTTATTTGCTTGATCGCCAATTGCATTAATACAGGCGCTGATAATAACCGCCGAGGCAGCTATTTTTTGTGCTTCGGACACATTTTGTGCCGCCACCCCTGTAGAGAAAACTTTTCCAACTTTAACCTTTACACCATTATCACCCTCGCTAGGGGTGCCTGCCAGTGGCTTAGCTGTTTCAGCTCCGGTGTCAGCGTCGAATGAGCCATATACAGAAATAGCATCTCTTTTTTGAATGCTGGCTAATTTTTCAAGAGCGCCTTTGACTTTGTCACTGACTAAGGCGAAATTTGTAATGGCACTCTGGGATGCCGCATTGGCTTTATCATATATGTCTTTTGCATCATTCTGTTCTTTGTCTATGATGTCGTATGTTTTATCCAGGTTGCTCAGTAGAGAATATTTCCTGATTACTTCTTCTTGCGCATCGGCCGTTGAGCAATTGAAAAAATTTTGATAACTATTTTTAATGGTGTCTTTAGGCAGAAAAGGTCTACATGCATCCGTTCTGGGCTCTATTTTTAGATTATCGGCCAATGTCTTTAATTTCTGCGCTTCTAACCACGATAACTTAGCAGAGCCAGCAGTCTTCGCGGCACTTTCTTTCGCAGAGAAACGTTCAAAATAAACCTGCATATCCGCCGACTCTTCGTCCGTCAAAAGGTTGGAGGCACCAGCAGCACTAGCTTGAGTTCCATAGATTCCATATATTTCTTTAATCTCATAAAGATCTTTATCATATTTATTTCCTGGCTTCATCGCCTCATTCAAATGTGGATTGGATACCGCAACAGGGGCATACGCGGCATCGAGATCTTTGTAGCCGATCACGGCCTCAAGTGATTCCGGCTGCGTAGGTGCCACCCCAATTTTCACACCTATCACGTGCGAAGATGTATAAACCAAGGGAGCCTGTTGCAATGGAGCACATCCCACACCTGCCGCTGCAACAACAAAAAACATTCCCTTGAAATTAATTAGTACCGACCTCTTCTTTTGCGCAAACATATTCAGGATCCTTTTTCTGAAATGAAAAATCTCGTTTGGTGGGGCCGTCGTAAATAGAGATAAGTAAACAAGCATCTCCTACCTTGCCTTTCACTAATACTTGTTCAAATATTCCATAGCCAAGGGTAAGGGACTTATTGGATAGGCCAACACCCACGGTCTCGCTTTGCATATATAGTGGGCTCTCATCTGCCTCTATGTAGATATAGGCGATTCCGGGCATCCAATGCGTTTCTACAGTCCCACCCTCGCCGACGACATGCACGATCGTGCAGGAACTCGTTAGAGAAATGAGGAATGTAAATAGCCACTTCGCTGTCGACTGCATTCCGTCGCCTTAAACATCACTTATGAATGGGGGGTGAACGGGGAAGCGAATGCTCTTGGCGGCAGTTTGATATCAGCATAGGCGTGTCTATAGTGTTTGCAAGCCGGCAGATTCTGGAACCTCCCGCAGCCCATCTGCGACTTGCATTACCGAGAGCCGGGCTCAGACCCCGGTTATCAAATTGTGGTCTGGCCCTGAGGGGGATCAGGATTTTCTTACAGGAAATCAATAAGTTGGAGTATTGAAGAGACCTGCATGGTGGGAAGGAGACGGATTTATTTAACTCAAGATAAATAGATCTGTCCCCGTTATTCCGTTCTTGGTCCCCATGTTTTCCGAATAGCATTGGATTGAAGGTGTGTCTCCCGGTCCATTCATTTCTGCATGCCGGTTGTTCCCAACGTCGAAGCAATAAGCTCGCGTAGCCACATGTGGGCAGGATCGCGATGCAGTCGCTCGGGCCATAACATCAGCATTTCAAACCCGGGGATGGCGAGGGGAGGTGGCTGGACGTGAAGCGCTGGCTCATGTTTCACCAGGCTTTCCGGCACCACCGCAACCAAATCGCTGTGCACCAATGCTGAGACCAGCGAGTTGAAATTGGACACGGACAATACCACTCGCCGCTCCAGGCCTTCAGCTGCCAGCGCGTGGTCGGTACTGCCAACGAAGCCGGCGCCATCAGGTGACATGATGGCATGTTCAAGGGCGCAGAACGCTTTGAGCGACAGCCTGGTTGCCAGAGCGGGATGGCCGCGCCGCGCCGCCAGCACATAGCGTTCGTGAATCAAGGAGCGTTGACGCAACTTGGGCGGCGCTTCATCGCGGGTGTGCAGCGCCAGATCGATAAGGCCGTTTTCCAGATCCTTGGCAAAGTCGACAGTCGGTTTATTCATAAGCGCCAACCGCGTGTACGGGGCCAGGTGCCTGAGCTGCGAGAGCGACGGCCAGATCAAGGCAGTCGTCGCATAATCACTGGCAGCGATCTTCCACGTTTGATGGGACCGTCCGGGTTCAAAAGCGGCAACAGGACTCAGTGCGCTTTCCAGCGCGGCCAACGCGTCACGCAGGGGCCCCTGCAACTCGCGTGCTCGCTCGGTGGGCGACATCCCTCGGGGGCCAGGCAGCAAAAGCGGATCATCAAGCAGATCTCTCAGCCTGCCCAGTTGCAGGCTGACGGTCGGTTGCGCGAGATTGAGCAAGCGCGCCGCCCGCGTCACATTTTGCTCGGCCAACAAGGCATCTAATGTGACCAGCAAATTAAGATCCAGACGGCGCAAGCTATTGTGCATGCAAATACCATGTGTTTCGGGAATTCATTTCTATCATAGCGGATGCATGCTTACGCTGAGGGACAAACTCAACGCGGAGCCCTCATGAAAATACTGCTGATCTACGCCCACCCCGAACCTCGTTCGCTCAATGGCGCGCTCAAGGATTTTGCGATCACTCACCTGGAAACAGCAGGCCACGAGGTCAAAGTCTCGGATCTCTACGGCATGGGGTGGAAAGCCTCCCTCGATCCGGACGACGCCCCAGGTTATGACGCAGAAACGCCTTTCAACCCGGCACTTGAATCCCAGCGTGTATTTACCGCTGGCAGCCAACCGGCGGACATCCAGGCAGAACAGGCCAAATTGCTCTGGGCCGATGCCGTCATCTTTCAGTTTCCGCTGTGGTGGTTCTCGATGCCCGCGATTCTCAAGGGCTGGATCGAACGCGTCTACGCTTACGGGTTTGCCTATGGTGTCGGCGAACATAGCGAAAACCACTGGGGCGATCGCTACGGCGAAGGCAGCATGACAGGCAAGCGCGCCATGTTGGTGGTCACCATGGGCGGTTGGGAATCCCACTACAGTGGCCGAGGGGTGAACGGCGCATTGGATGACCTGCTATTTCCCATCCAGCATGGGGTGCTTTTCTATCCTGGCTTCACGGTCATGCCGGCCTTCCCAATCTATAAGACCAGCAAGATGGACGCCGCCCGGTTTCAATCTATTTGCACGGCTTATGCCGCTCGCTTGGATAGGCTTTTTAGTGATCAACCTCTGCCATTTCGTCGCCAGAATCATGGCGATTATGAAATTCCGGCGTTGACGCTTAAATCGCATCTTGCAGCTGGTCGTTGCGATCTTGGTATTCATATCGGTGACGGTGAGAGTGTTTGAGGTGAAGCGTGTATTGGGGGCTTGAGTCCAAGGGGGCTGGTAGTCGGGTTGTGCGCCTCGGGATTGATCATTTTTGGAGTCAGAATGACGGTCCTGGCGATGCTCAGGGCGAATCCTTCTTCGAAGACCATGGCCCCCGTCTATGAGCGAGGGATTATCTTTCGCGTACGCCAAGGCCCCCATGGCTGGATGTTGCGAGACATCGCCGCGCCGGATGCCGCGATGGCTCGAATCAACCTGGCAATCCAATGGAGTCGCCGCGACTTCGCCGAGTCCATTGGCGTTGAGTGAAGGCGGTTAGAGGCTAGTTGGTTGGCAGGGGGATGGCTATTTTCTTGATCGGCGGCTTTCGGCCGATAGGATTAGACTACACCGCATTCCTGTCAGAGATTATTTTCATGCTGATTGAGTGCCAAAGGTGCGGCCAAGGTTACGTTCGAGCAATGCGGGTCCGCTCTACACAACTTTTGCTGTGGGTGTGCGAAGAGTGTGAAGCAACGTGGGTTAGCCAGGCTGAGGTGAATGTCTGTAATTTTGAAGACTACGGAACATTAATGGCCGGCATTGGGCGCAGAGGTTTATGGTCAGAATTGGAACCACAGTGAAACTTTCGTCATCGGAACGGAAAAGTGCGGAAAAGTGGACGAATTTATTTGCTTGTAAATAGATTCGTCCCCTTTTCTAATGGTCCCCAGTTTCGCACTCCAAGCGCGCAGATTCTCTTATTCCTCTCGGAAGTCCTCATCTTCAATTCGCCGACGGTTTTCCAACCCGAGTGCAAATGCTCTGTGATCGGACAAGTTTTCAAGAAGCGGGTGCTCTAAAATAACCTCTGGTAAGAAAATGCTTCGCCCCTTTAGGGCTTCGTAATCGCTGCCGACGAGCCGCAGAGAGGTCGCGACTTGCCGGGAGTTTGTAATCCACAAAAGTCCCTTGTCGAAGAGAGTGTGGATGTCCGCCCGTAGTAGTAGCCCATTATTCACGTAATTTGATTCTGGGCCGCGGTAGGGCTTTATGTGAGCTGCCTCAAGAATTTCCAAGACTGCGCAACCACTGATTGCACAGCGAGAGTGGTACGCCCGAATCAGAGCTGAGCGAAACGCTTGGCCACCTTCTCGCTGCGCAATCAAGCGAAGGGCTTTCTTCCTACTGTCATCATCGGGGGCTTTCTGACCTGTACTAGCCAAAGACTTCTGTTCGGCTTCGCTTTCTGCCAAAGCCTGTACCATTTCAGGCTCAACTAGGCAGAAGGGGAGGTATCTGCCAGTGGAAAACTCACGTCGATCCCAGATGCCGTGCTGTACTTTATCGTACAACTCATAGGTCTTGTTTCGAGGTGGTCCTCTTCGGTACAACTTATCCTTTGGGTGTTCTTGGTCTGTTCGGTAGTCGTTCCGAATACCACATCGATTGCCCTGGTAGCGATTTCTATCATTCACTGTATTTGCTGATGCTACGGCATGGGGGTCCCCCATGTTTACACCGCGTGCGGCGCACCATATAGAAAGCTCAGACAACGTTCTACGCCCGCCTAACTCTCGCATTGCCTCGACTAGGGTTTCGCTCTGAGTGACAGTCATCGATGGTCCTCTATATTGGCTAGATTAGGAAAAAGGGAGACGGATTTATTTGCTTGAAAATAGTTCCGTTCCCTTACTGGTTAAGGGAAGCTAGGGATAGGTTGAGGGGGAACGGGGACAGACCACGATTATGAGACGGTCCGATTATAGGTGAACTCAAATCGTGCTCTGTCCCCGGTTTCCTGTCCCCGGTTTCCCCCACTGCAACCAAATCGGAAGCATTAAATAGCATTGCCTGTTGGTCTCCGACACGTTTAGGAGTGCCTCCAAGGTACGTCCCTCCGATACTCACTTCACTCTCAGTTGCCATTAAATATTTTCCTGCCATTCACTGGTAGTTACCTACTCACAATTTTCCGAGAGCGGTAAATTGATTTAGGCATGAGCTATCTAAGGTTCGACACCTGTTCCACACTTTCTAGAACTCGTCCTCTGGAAGCCCGTAAGTCGTAGTGTTGCCATTAGCAACTTTGTAGAGGGTGAGTGTGACAACGCTGTATCGGGTGTTTCTGCTAGTCGTCGTTTCAGTGAGCGTCATTGCTTCGGAGCGTGAGAGGCCACCAGACGTCAGATCACGATACCGAACGTCATAAGCACCTGCAGTGAGATTCTTGATGGTGAAGCGGCTTCGCGCGGGAATGAAAATCTGCCTTACTGGTCTGGCTACCGCACCTTGTAGGGCAACGAGTTTTAGAAACACGTCTGAGTTGTTCTGCCCATTGTCGATGGTTACTTCTGAATGGCCGGTTTTGTGCGTCTGTGGCTCGCCTACCAGGTAACTGGCAGTACGAGGCCATGGTCGGCCATTGGGCGCGGTTTTCGGCCGCACGTAGGCCGGCTTCTTCGCGGCAGTCTCGCGTTGATTGGTGGCATTTACAGGACGTTGAGCTGTGTTGGTAGCTGAACCGTTTGCAGCGGTTGCCGGTGGAACGGCCTGAGCGGAATACGGCATCGGACCACGTGGAGGGGAATAATGCGTCCCGGCCGTATTAATTACCGTGATGGTGATCGCCGCAGCCACGGCAGCAATCGCGCCGAGATGGATGAAGAATCGGCCGTGAATGAGACCCCAACTACTTTTCAAGCGATTGTCTTTGTCGCCGCCCAGCTCATCTATGAAGGCTTCAAGGTTGTTGGTCAAGCTATCTCTTTCGTTGATCCCTGCCGCATTGCGGCCAAGCGTCGTAGGGATCTTCTTGCAGTACTTCATCGCGTTTTGGGCGATTGACTGCGCTAGGTCTGGACGACCGGTTGTGTAGAAATAATATGCTTGGTAACCCAGCATTCTGGCGTTTTCCAGCGGTGGATGTGACCCACCGAACATGTTGGTAACCAATGCATGGACCGTATACAGCGGCCCCCATGGAAATCCCCACCACCCGAGCAGCCAACTGGTTGCCGACGCCTTGAGAGACTGCTTTTGTGCACAGGGGCTGCAATACACGCCGGCGATAGGCTTACGAATTGTGAGCAAGAGAAAGCTCTTTACGGAACGGAACACCACTACTCGCGGCTGGGCTGATACCTTTGCGCAGACGGAGCATACGATGGGGTCTGGTACTTTGGAGGTCTCGGGTTCTGCGGCGCTGCTATGAATGGTCTGAGTGTCGTACTCGGCTTTGGAAGCAGGGTCCGAGAGCACTGCGTACGCCTCATTCAAAAACTGGAATTGCTGAGTCGTGTTGTTGCCGGGGTTGCGGTCAGGGTGCAGCTCCATGGCGCGTCTACGGTATGCCGTTTTGATCTGCTCAGCGCTGACGATCGATGTTAGGCCCAAGACTGCGTAGTAACCCTTAGGGTCGTCCTTATCGTGGTGCATTGAACGGTCCTTGTCGCACTGGTGGAATAGCAGGAAATTGGTTTTTAAACCGATGGAGGCAATACCACTTCCAAGCCATCAGTTTGGAGGAGAGCAGACTTGTTCAAGCGACTGAAGCGGAGGCGCTTTGTGAATGTTCTGCATAGTAGCTAATTGCTATATTCGCCGTCCAATGCCACCGATTGATGAGTGTTACCGGTTTAAAGGACGTGACCTAATACGGGCCAACTTTCGCAGAAGCTAACCCAGCCGACAGGCGGCTTTCGACCGATTTTGTTGAAAAAGTCGGATTTTCAGATCGCCTGAACTCAGGCACGACCACCACCGGAGAACCTACTCACCACATCGAGTGGTTTTTCGGCCCTTCGGTGACCTTTGCTGCTCTGTTATTGGGTTAATTTGAGGTTTTTTGCTTGGTGCAGGCGCACCTATCCCGTGACTGGTGGCCCTTGAGATGAAAATTTGGCCAGCCGTCGCAGGTTCTGCACCGCAGCGGCCAGCGTGAATTCATCCGTCGCGCTACTCATGCCACGTAGCCGCAGGCGATCCAATTTCAGGATGCGCTTGAGGTGGGCAAACAACATTTCGACCTTTTTACGTTCGTGGCGAGAGCGCTGATATACCGGCGTTGCTGCAATGCGCCGAGCCACATCGCGAGCGGCTTCATGGACGCTGCGAGCGATCTTGCGGAACGCTGTGTTCGGGCAGCACTTGGCTTTCATCGGACACGTAGCGCAGTCGGTCTGCCGGGATCGGAAGATAATGGTGTTGGCTTTGGTGACGTGTGAACGCTCATTTTTGAAGGCTCGCCATTCGCTGCGCAATGGGTTGCCGGCCGGGCAGCGGTATTCCTCAGCCTCTTCATTCCAATGGAAATCGTTGCTCGAAAAACTGTCGTTCTTGCGCTCGGTTTTGTCCCACACCGGCACATGCGGCTCGATGTCTTTTTCCTCCACCATCCAGGCCAGCATCGGCGCTGTACCGTAAGCAGTATCGCCAATGAGGCGCTCCGGCTTGATGTCGAACTGCGCTTCGACCCGTTCGATCATCGTCTTGGTGCTCTCGACTTCTGCGGTTCGATGAGCCGGTGTGGGTTCCACATCCATGATCACGCCGTGCTCGGTATCGATCAGATAATTCGTGGAGTAAGCGTAGAAAGCTGGGCCTCTTGGAGCAGCAGTTTGACTATGCATAGCGACGGTCGAAGTCAAGCCGTCGCTAACCGACCCAAAGCGGTCATCTTCATGTTCCAGTATTATTATGCCGATGCCCGGACTGTTCATAGGTAGGTTGATGTATGGCCAGAAGCGTTAGGCTTCAAAAGAAACTTCATTCAAAGCATCTCATTGAGATAGCTGGAGAGGTGGTGCTTGATGATTGCCTTGTTGAAAAGCTATGGGCGCTCGACAGAGGTGGCAGGTTTGAGTTGAACTCACGCTCCTTCAGTTTTGGACCTGTTCAAAAATACCGCTTGGAATACGTGATAACGAGAGGCCCAATTCCTGGGCACTGGCTCTACAAAGAATTTGACCCAGAGGAACTGACATTATTTTTTACGGCAAAGGACTTTGTCGGCATTTGCCATGGCTGGACCTTGTTTGACGAGTGACCGCTCCGCATTAGCTTTCTGGAAGGCAGATTCTGGCCGATCTCTGCCGGTTGGAACCTTTGAACTAGGTAGCAAGATTTGAGGTTCGGTGCAGATACCACCTCTAATTACGTAAAACGGGCGCTTTCAGGCGCCCGTCGTTCCATCAGCTTTCAACCTGCGCCTGAAGCCGCCGACCAATCACCTCCAGCAAATCACACCCATCCCGCAACGGAATCACCAAAAGCTGTGCAAAGTCCGAAAGCACCACCGTATCGCTGGTGATCTCAGAGCGAAACGCAATGTTCTCCAGCACCTGAGTCACCACACGGATGCGGTAATCAGCTGTGGCGTGTAGCACGTCAAGCGGGGCTTGGGTGTCGATGAGCAGGGAAGCGGGAGTGCAGTCGATGCCGGTGATGGGCGTGTATCTTTGCATGGGATTGCTCCAATTAATTCAAAGGGCTGATCCGATACGCAGGTCGCCAAACCTGATCACCCTATTCGGCGATGGGAATGACTATAGATTTCACCAGACACGACGGACAAGACACCTGCTTCCGAGAGCCTTGTAGGAATCGCGACAGTTTTTTGCCAGAGATAACCGGGCAGACAGAGGCGCAGTCAAACCTGATCGACACTGGACAGCTGCCCGGCGGGGGATCTACCGTCGCGAGCGGCCCGGAGTCATAGAGTCAGGTGCTTTGATCAATAAAGGAGAGGGGACATGGAAAAATGGACGCTGCACTGGCTAGAGGCCTCGGGAAGTCTGGCCGAGTTTCGCCGCGAGCTGGTTGATGAGTTTGACGCCGCTTACGAGGCTATTGCTCGCCTAATGCCCCTACCGCGACTCGATGTCCTGATTCAGCGGCTACCGGGCGAAACCATTCCGGAAATGGGCCTGGTAGGACGGGCGTATCGCAGCTCCATGTTTACCATGACCCTTGATCCCGACAACCCGAATTTCTTTTCCAGCCTACGCACCGGCGCACTGCGTCGACATGTTGTTCATGAGGTTCATCATTGCCTGCGCATGGGCGGTCCTGGTTATGGCTGGACGTTAGGCGAGGCGTTGGTCAGCGAAGGGCTTGCCGGTCAGTTTGTTCGGCGTGTGCTTGGTAGCGATCCGGAGCCTTGGGAGCATGCCATCGCATCTGCTGATCTATTGCGCTCACCGGTTGGACTGCAAATTCTCGAGTCGAGGTATTACGATCACAACGAGTGGTTCTTTGGTTTTGGCGACAAACCCAAATGGCTCGGTTACTCGTTGGGCTATCAAATGGTCGGACGTTGGCTTGCGTCGAGGGGCGAAACTGATATTTCGACCTGGGTCAACGCACCTGCAGCAGACATCATGGCCACCGCGCTGGAGGAAGGTTTGGTGTTGGCTGAGTCCTGAACGCTTGCCGCAACTTTTCAATTACCTGGCTGATAGAGGGCCCTTGGATCGCTGGTGGCGTAGGGCTCTCACCAAACTCACGCCAGATGAACAATGTCAGCTCCGCGCCATCGGTCAATGTCTGGGCGTTCTCTTGAGCCCCAAAGGTCTCCAGCAACCTGTACCGCGCATCTTTCCAGAACAGTGCCTCGACCCAGTCGTACACCGGGATGAAATGGAAGTGGATGGGGTAGCGGGGATCGTGGCCGAAGCGGCTGATGTAAAGCCATTTGGGGTTCAGTTGTGTTTCAACGACGCTCTGGATGTTTGCCATCAGGCCACCCAGTTCCGCGAGTGCGGGTTCGGGCAGTTGCGCCAGTGAATTAACGTGATGCTTGGAGCCGAGCATGAGGTAGCCGGGCAGGGCGGATGCCAGGTGGTGGTTGACTAGCCAGTGGGTGGTTTCGTGGAGGACGAAGTGTGGGGCTAATTTCAAAGCTGACTCCCTGTTAATTTGAAATCTTCGTTTATCAGGATGATCGGGTATTGGGGCTGCTTCGCAGCCCAGCGGGAGCAAGCTCCCTCGCCACAAGGGGCAGTGCTGCAACTAGCTTTCGAACTCCGTTTGCAGCATTGTCAAAAACGCCTCTCTGGCAGGATGCCGGCCAGCGTTTTCATGCCAGTAGAAAAGGTTATCGATGCCCGTCAGCTCGGGAAACTCATAGCCTGTCCAACCAGCGCCCTGGCGATATTGCTCGTAGATTCCCCGGGGCACCAGCGACACGCCGGCACCCGCGCTGACACAGCCAACAATGGCGCCATAACTGGCGATGCTGGTGATCGGTTGCACTTGGTCATGACGCAGCAGCCACTGTTCCAGCGCCAAGCGGTACGGACAGCCCGTGGGCCACATGAAGATCGCCTTGCCTTGCAAATCGGCGGCGCTGCGCAACGGGCCGTGGGACTCGGAGGCGATGAGCACCAGGTCTTCGCGGTACATCACCGCTCGCTTGAGTCCAGGCCGTTCGATGTCCACCGCGACGATCACGCCATCGAGCCGGTGATGCTGGATATCGTCCAGCAGCTGCGCCCAGGTGCCGGTGCTCAGTTCCAACGACACCTGCGGATACTGCGCGTGGTATTTGGCGAGCAGCTGGGGTAGGCGCCCCGTGGCGCTGGACTCGATGGCGCCGATACGCAGTGGGCCACTCGGGGCGCGGGTGGGGGCGACTGCGCGGCGGGCCTCTTCCGTCAGGCTCAGAATTTTGGTCGCGTACTCCAGAAACACTTCCCCCGCCGGGCTGACCCGCAGTCCGCGGCCTTCGCGGAAAAACAACGGCGTGCCGAGTTCCCGTTCCAGGGACTTGAGGCGCGCGGTGATGTTGGACGGCACGCAGTGCAGCACTTCGGCGGCGCGGGCGATGCTGCCGGTGTCGCAGACGGTCTTGAGCATGCGCAGTTGGGACAGTTCCATAGCTCACCAAAAGTGAATGGTGGGCTGAGTTTAAGTCACTTGTGCTGAGGCTGGGTGGTTTTGATACTTCGAGGCAAATCGGCCTGTGAGCGGGAACTTTAGATGGAAACGCGTTTTGCGCGGGTTGAAGGTTCCTCCGGCAAAACCGGTGTGAAGGTTATCCTGGCAACGCTGTTGGTGATTGTTTGCTGGGCCTATTCGCCGATTGGTATCCGCATTGGCTTGCAGGCTTATGAGCCGGGTCAATTGGCGTTGATGCGGTTTCTCATCGCTTCCGTGTTCATGGGCTTCGTGGCGATGGTGAAGGGTATTTCCTCGCCGCGTCTCAGGGATTTGCCGTTGCTGGCGGTGTTGGGTTTCTTTGCCGTCAGCCTGCACCACATCGCTCTCAATTACGGTCAGCGGGGCGTCAGCGCCGGGGCGGCCAGTGTGCTGGCCCAGTCCACGCCGTTGTTCAGCACGCTGCTGGCGCATTTTGTCTTCAAGGACAGGGTCAGTGGTTGGCAGTGGGTGTGTGTGTGGTGCGGCTTGCTTGGCGCTGGCGTGGTGGTCGCGGGGGATCGTGGCTTGGGTGACATGGACGCTCATGGGCTATTGATCCTGTTGGCGGCGCTGTCCTGGAGTGTGTATTTCGCTTTGCAGAAGCGCCATGCCCATCGTTATGACGGTTTGACCGTGGTTTGCTACACCGTTTGGTCGGGCACGATCCTGTTGTTCATTTTTGCGCCGGGGGTGTTGAGCGCGGCGCGACAGGCATCGGCTTCGGTGAATCTGGCGGTGTTGGTTCTGGGTATTTTTCCCAGTGCGTTGGCGTATCTTGCTTGGGCTTATGTGTTGGCGCACAGCAACGTGAGCCGCGCTTCCATGGCGCTTTACCTGATACCGCCCACGGCGATGTTGGTGGCTTCTTTGGTGCTGGCTGAGCGCCCGTCAATGATGGTTATTGTGGGGGCGGTGATTGTGTTGATGAGCGTGTTGGCGTTGAGGCTTGAGCCGGGGAGTGGGGCAAAAGTCGGTTGATTCTGTCGTGGGTTTAGACAATGAAGGGGATGTTGTAGCGGCTTTTTTTGGGGCTGCTGCGCAGCCCAGCGGGAGCAAGCTCCCTCGCCACAGGGTGTGTTATGGCTACAACTTTTTCCATCCTCGTCCATCGGTCGTGCGGTAGGTTCCCCCAGTGGTGGCGGGCCCTTGAAAACGAGCTCAGGTGGCGCGTCGAGCAGGGCGGTTTTTAGCGGGTTGGGCTCTGAGCTGTACTCGCAAGCCGTTAGCGTGCACATGGCGAGAACCAGGCACGCTTGCCAGACACCCTGCGGCATTACTTCTTGACCGGGTAATCCTCCCCCCACATCCGCACTGTGCTGACCGCCTCGTTCATGCCTTCGAATACGAACTTCTGGCGCACGGCGGTCTTCGGCGGGATGGTGACTTCGTCCGGGTTGTCCAGGCCGGTGAGGCGGTTGGAGTAACCCGCCTGGTCGATTGCCAGCAGCACGCCGGTCTGGCCGAGGTTGACCACGCGCAGTTGGGTGTCGGTGCTGTTCTTGAAACCGAGGGTAATGCTGACGTTTTCGTCGCTGGGTTCGAGCTTCAACACTTCAACGGCGATGCGGTCTTTCATTTGTTCGCCGGAGGAAATGATCGCGGCGCCATCGGTGCCTTGGGCTGATTCGCGGCCATCGAGCACGCCTTCGCTAACGCCGCCCAACAGGTTCTTTCCGGCGGTAATGAACGTTGAAACGGCGGCCTTGGTCGAGTCCTTGATGAGGCTGCCGTCGGTTGGCTCGCCTTCGGCAAA
Source organism: Pseudomonas sp. SWRI179 (assembly GCF_014268705.1). Lineage (NCBI taxonomy): Bacteria > Pseudomonadati > Pseudomonadota > Gammaproteobacteria > Pseudomonadales > Pseudomonadaceae > Pseudomonas > Pseudomonas sp. SWRI179. The sequence goes on from NZ_JABWRA010000019.1 coordinate 39,136, forward strand.
GCACAGGGAGCTGAGCAGGAGACTGGAGACGAAGAGGGTGGTGCGTGACGGCAGAAAAGTCATACCTGGATCCTTGAGGGTGGCCTGCGACATCGCCTGTCAGAAGGGCGAGCGGCAATCATAGCCGTGATCGAGGACCGTTAGCGATTTACCTGCTTGAGTTTTCGGTCGTGCGCCAGGGCCCAGTCCCGGGTTAATTGCATTGAGCGAGTCCTGTGCTGGCCTGGGGGGCGTCTGATCCGTACTTTCCTGCCTCAGGTGCCTCTGTAACGCGCCCAGTCGCCACCCCAGAATAACCACGCGGTTGGCCTAGCGGACGGCCCGTGTACTGCAATTTCTTGATTCAGGAGTGCTCATGGCGAAGATGGCGATTTTTTTAGGTGGGTTTTTGGCACTGACGCTTTTGATCGGCGTACTGGCGACGATTTCGCCGGTATAGGCAAGGTGGTTGGCGCTTTTTCCTGGCGACGACGTGACGATTTCATTGAACACTGCGGTGCCCATAACGACTAATCCCCAACAGGCCACTTGATTTGCGCAAGGGATCAAGCGGCGTTTGACCTGGCGCGGCTCCATCACTCATGCGCAGCCGCAGGACTTCAAGGGTGGGGCGATGATTGAGGGTTTCGAGGCGTTTTTCACGGGGTACATGATTCTAGGTATTTCACTGGCTAGCTGGATCTTTGCATGTTGTGCGGCTGTGCTCAGCTACGTGCTTGCGAAAACCGCGATCCGGTTTGTGTTCAGGAGAATCCAGGCAAGGGCGAAGGCGGGCAATGGTCATCTCAGCTACATTGCCAGCCAAGTGCTCTCAGCGACCAGTAACACGCTGCTGTTATTGGCGTCGATTCTGGTGGGGATAGGCATCCTTGATTTGCCTGAGCGTTGGCTCAGTCGCGTCAGCAGCCTTTGGTTCGTGGTGGCGGCGTTGCAGGTCGGCTTATGGACGAACCGAGCGTTGGCGCTGTTGCTGCATCGCTATTTCTCGGTCCATGGTGCGAACGGGACATTCCAGGCAAGTGCCTTGGCGACCCTGAGCCTCTGGGGCGCAAGGGTGCTCCTGTGGGCGGTGATCCTCCTCGCGATGCTCTCGAACGTTGGCGTTAACATCACGGCCTTCGTGGCGAGCCTTGGTGTGGGTGGTATCGCCGTGGCACTGGCGGTGCAGAATATTCTTGGCGATGTGTTCGCCTCGCTGTCGATCGCCGTTGACAAGCCATTCGAGGTGGGCGACTTCATCGTGGTGGGTTCGCTCGCCGGTACGGTGGAGCACGTTGGCCTGAAAACCACCCGGATACGAAGCCTGGGGGGCGAGCAAATCGTCATGGCCAACGCCGATATGATCGGCAGCACCATCCAGAACTACAAGCGGCTGCAGGAGCGTCGGATCGTCTTCGAGTTTCGCCTGACTTATGAATGTTCCACCGAACAGATCAGGCAGATCACGCAACGGGTTGAAGCGATCATCAGGAATGAAGACAAAGCCCGGTTCGACCGGTGTCATTTCAGAAGCTTTGGCGAAAGCGCCCTGGAATTCGAGACGGTGTATATCGTTCTGGACGCCAGTTACAACGTCTACATGGACGTCCAGCAACGGATCAACCTGGCGATAATGGAAGCGGTTGCAGAACTCGACACGCAGTTTGCGTTCCCGTCACGCATGGTCCATGTCGCGTCATTGCCCGACTCTGCGGCACTGCGCCCGGTCACACAGCGTTCGTCGCGTGCCGGGCATGCTTGATTCACTTCCTGGCTAACGATGCAAGATCACCTGCGCAATCTCCTGTAACCCCATCACCCGTTGCGCGGCATTGAGCTTGATCGCTTCCTTGGGCATGCCGAAGACCACGCAGCTGGCTTCGTCCTGGGCCACGGTGCTGGCGCCGGCGTCGAGCATTTCCTTCAGGCCGCGGGCGCCGTCGTCGCCCATGCCGGTCATGATGATGCCGGTGGCGTTGCGGCCGGCGAACTTGGCCACGGAGCGGAACAACACGTCCACCGAGGGCCGATGGCGGTTGACCAGCGGGCCGTCCACTACTTGCACGTGATAGAACGCCCCGCTGCGAGTCACCATCATGTGTTTGCCGCCCGGTGCGATGAGCGCCAGGCCCGGGTGGATGCGGTCGTTGTTGCGGGCTTCGCGCACTTCGATCTGGCACAGGCTGTTGAGCCGGGCCGCGAACGAAGCGGTGAATTTTTCCGGCATGTGCTGGACGATGACGATGCCCGGGCTCACGCGCGGGAGGGCGGTGAGCACCGCTTCCAGGGCCTGGGTGCCACCGGTGGAGGTGCCGAGGGCGACGATGCGTTCGGTGGTCTGGGCCATGGCGTGGCCGTTGGCGGCGGGCAGCATGGCGTCTGCCGTGAGTTTGGTCGCTGGCGTCAACGCCGCCGGGGCCGGGCGCTTGCCCAGGTTGCGCACGTTGACCTGGGCTGCGGCGCGGATCGCCGAGACCAGTTCCGGTGCCGATTCCAACAGAAAGTTCTTCAGCCCGGTGGTGGGCTTGGTGATGATTTCCACCGCGCCAGCCGCCATCGCTTGCAAGGTGGTTTCCGCACCCCGGGGCGTCAGGGACGAGCAGATCACCACCGGCGTGGGCCGCTCGCTCATGATTTTCTTCAGGAAGGTGATGCCGTCCATGCGCGGCATTTCCACGTCCAGCACGATCACGTCGGGCCATTCCTTGGCCAGTTTGTCCATGGCGAAAATCGGGTCGGACGCCGCGCCCATGACGTGGATGTCCGGCGTGTCGCTGAGGATCGCCAGCAACACCTGGCGAACCACGGCAGAGTCATCCACCAGCAGTACATTGATCTTTTTTGACATGGTCAGTGCCGGGTCCTTATGGGTTGGTGCCTGACCCACACATCGCCACTGCACAGGTCGAAGATGATGCTGCGGTGGCCAGTGCTGCCCATGTCTTGGGCGATCAGGTCGAGGCGATAGAGGGCGGCCATTTCCAGCGCGGCGTTGACGTTGAGCCGCGCCACATCGCCGTAGGGCACGTGGCGTTGCAGCTCGGGGAACATCTCGCCGCCGCCGAACAGCTTGAGTTGGTAGTCTTCGGGGTCGGTGCGATGGGCCCTGGCCTGGCGGATGAACAGTTCGATGGCTTCGTCGGCGTAGAGGCCGTTCAGTGCGGTGGAGCAGCGCACCCGACTGGGCAGCATGAAATGGCACATACCGCCGATTTTGCGTTCCGGATGCCACAGCGTGATCGCCACGCAAGAACCGAGGATCGTGCGCAGGCGGGTCGGACAGGTGGCGAAGCGAAATTCCCCGGGCGCCAGGTACACCTCGGCCACATCCCTGATGGCGGCACTCATGGTTTGCGGTAGATCGAGGGCGCCACCAGTTTCAATGCATCGGACACGCCGTTGAGGCTTTCCGAGTGGCTGACGATGAAATAGCCGCCGGGCTTGAGCCGGGGGAGCAGGCGGGCAACCACTTTGCTTTTGGTGGGCTGGTCGAAATAGATCATGACGTTGCGCAGGAAGATCACGTCGAACTCACCCAGCTCCGGCAAGGTGTCGTTGAGGTTGACCTGGATGAAGTTGACTCGGCTGCGCAACGCCCGGTCGATGAGGAACGTGCCTTGCTGGCTGCCGGTGCCCTTGAGGCAGTATTTCACCAGCAGCGGCTGGGGCAGGGTGCGGGCACGTTCCATCGGGTAATGTCCGGAGCGCGCCTTGGCCAGCACCTGACTGCTGATGTCCGAACCAATGACTTCCCAAGGCGTGGTGCCGAGCCCTTCGGCGAGGGTCATGGCCAGGCTGTAGGGTTCTTCCCCCGATGAGCTGGCCGCGCTCCACAGGCGGAAGGTCTTGCCGGGCGTGGCGTGGGGCAGTACGTGTTGGCGCAGGAAGTCGAAATGCTTGGGCTCGCGGAAAAAATAGGTCTCGTTGGTCGTCAGCAGGTCCAGCGCTACCTGCAGTTCATCGGTGCGCTGGCCGTTCATGATCAGCTTGAAATACTCGCCGTAGCTGTCCAGCCCATAGTGCTTGAGGCGCTTGAACAAACGCCCGGCCACCAGGGCTTTCTTGGCCTCGGACAGGCTGATGCCGGCGGCTTGGTACAGCCAGGACTGGAACTGGCCGAACTCTCGGTCGGTAAGCGCCTGAGCGTTCAGCGTGCGCTCCTTGCAGGTATCGGCGTTCACGGGGCATCCACTTCCAGCGCGTTCGGGCTGGCTTCGGCGAGTTGGGACATTTCGTCGATGGACAGCACGCGGTCCACCTCCAGCACGATGACGAACTTGCCATCGACCTTGGCCATGCCACTGATGAAGTCGGCACGGATCTTCGCACCGAAGCTCGGTGGCGGCTCGATCTGCGAGGCCGGGATTTCCAGCACCGCCGACACAGTGTCCACCAGCAAGCCGATGTCCTGGGCGAGGCCGTCGGCGCTGGACGCTTCGATGATCACCACGCACGAACGCCGGCTGATTGCCGAATTCGGCCGGCCGAAACGGGCCGACAAATCCACCACCGGCACCACCGCGCCCCGCAGGTTGATCACCCCGCGCACGAAGGCCGGCATCATCGGCACCACGGTGAGGTTGCCGTACTCGATGATTTCCTTGATGCACAGGATGCCGATGGCAAACATCTCCGTGCCCAGCATGAACGTCAGGTATTGCGCTTCTTCCTCGACCGCGAGGGCGGTTTGACGTGTGGTCGCGATGGCGCCCATTGCCTTTTCTCCTTTAAGCAAACCTGTGGAACCGGGCCATCAGAACCGGGTGAAGTCCGATTCGTTGAGCTCGTGGGCCGTGTTGTAGGCATACACCGGGGGCTTGACCGGAGCAGGTGCCCGCGCCGGTTTGCGGCTGGACGGACCTGGGGTGTTATCGACCCTGGCAACTTGCACGGCAGACTTGGGCGGCGTGTCCAAGGTGAAGAAACTCATGGCCTGTTGCAGTTGCTCGGCCTGGCTGCTCATTTCCTCGGCGGTGGCGGCCAGTTCTTCGCTGCTGGAGGCGTTTTGCTGGGTCACCTGGTTGAGCTGGGTCATGGCGGTGTTGATCTGCGCCACGCCGGCGGCCTGTTCCTCGGAGGCGGCGCTGATTTCCTGCACCAGGTCCGAAGTCTTGTTGATGGAGGGGACCATCTCGTTTAGCAGGTTCCCGGCCTTTTCCGCCATGTCGACGCTGCTGGAGGACAGCTCGCCGATTTCCTGGGCGGCCACCTGGCTGCGTTCGGCCAGCTTGCGTACTTCGGCGGCGACCACCGCGAAGCCTTTGCCATGCTCGCCGGCACGGGCGGCTTCGATGGCGGCGTTGAGCGCCAACAGGTTGGTCTGGTAGGCGATGTCGTCGATGATGCTGATGCGCTGGGCGATTTTTTTCATCGCCACCACGGTCTGCTGCACCGACTCGCCGCCGTCGGTGGCTTCCTTGGCGGCCTTGCTGGCCATGCCGTCGGTCACCTTGGCGTTCTCGGTGTTCTGGTTGATGCTGGCGCTCATCTGTTCGATGGAGGCACTGGTTTCCTCGACGCTGGCCGCCTGTTCGCTGGTGGCCTGGCTCATCGACTGCGCGGTGGCGCTGACTTCTTCGGAGGCGCTGGCCAGGTTGTCCGCGGCGTTACGCACTTCGCCGATGATGTGCGAGAGCTTGCCGACCATGTTCTGCATGGCGTTGAGCACCATGCCGGTTTCGTCCTTGGAGCCGCCTTCGATTTTTGCGTTCAGGTTGCCTTCGGCCAATTGTTCGGCGACAACCGCCGCCTGTTTCAAAGGGCGGGAGATGATGCGCGAGATGAACAGCGCCAGGCCCACGCCCACCAGCAGGGCGGCAACCAGCACGGCGATGATCGACAGGCGTGCGTTTTCATACAGCTTGGTGCCGTGTGCACTGGCGACATCAGCGCCAGCCGCGTTGAGCTCGACCAGTTTTTGCAGGTCGCCGGTCACCAGGTCGAACCGACGCTTGGACTCGCCCTTGAGCATCGCATTGGCCTGCTCGGTCAGGTTCTGCCGCGACAATGCGAGCAGGTCTTTGCTGATCGCCAGATAGGCGGCCCAGTCGTTGCGGGTGGTGTCGAATACCTGCCGATCTTCAGCGCTGGAGAGCAGTTTTTCGTAAGTGTCCAGGCGCGTGTCGAAGGCTTTCCTGGCTTCCTCGGCTTCTTGCTCGAGGGTGACGCGCTCTTGCTCGGAATCGGCGGCAATGTGGCGATTTTCCTTGAGGCGATAGCTCGCCGCGTAGAAACGCATGCCCGAGGCGGCGCGCATGGACGGCATCCAGTTTTCGCGGATGTCGAGGGCGGTGTGGTTCACCTGGCCCAGTTGAATGATCGAGAACACCCCCATGACGGCGGTCAGCGCCAGCACCACAAGAAATGAAGTGATCAGTTTGGTGGCGATTCTAAGGTCGTAGAACCATTTCATTGGGAAGTACCTCTCCATGGAATTGCTAAAGCGTCAGCGAGCGTTGGCTTGTTGTAATTGAGTCGGGTTGTAACGGTTTTCTGTCTGGGCGATCTGCGTGAGCAGGGCCGGTACGTCGAGAATCAACGCCACGGCGCCACTGCCCAGGATGGTCGAGCCACTGATGCCGCGAAGGGCGCCAAACAGTTTGCCCAGGGGCTTGATCACGGTCTGGAATTCACCCAGCAAGTCATCCACCACCAGCCCGGCCTTGAGTTCGGCGTAGCGCACCACCACCACGTTCTGCCGACGCGCGGGCGGGCCTTCATGGTTGAAGTGATCGCGCAGGTAGACCAAGGGCAGCACCTCGCCGCGCAGGTCGAGGTAGCCTTGTTCGCGGCTGGCGAGCCCATCGTCTTCGCTCAGTTCGATGCATTCCTGGACCATGTCCAGCGGAATGACATAGGTCGACTGACCGATGCCCACCAGGAATCCATTGATGATCGCCAGGGTCAGCGGCAGGCGGATGCGCACCACCGTGCCCCTGCCGGGCTGGCTGTCGAGGTCGACGGTGCCGCGCAGCAGGGTGATGTTGCGCTTGACCACGTCCATGCCCACGCCACGCCCCGACAGGTTGGTCACGGCCTGGGCGGTGGAGAAGCCGGGTTCGAAAATCAGGTTGTAGATCTCCTGGTCGGTGGGGCTGGCACCCTGGGGCACCAGGCCACGTTCCTGGGCTTTTTCCAGGATCCGGTCGCGGTTCAGGCCGGCGCCGTCGTCGGCGATTTCCAGCACGATGCTGCCGGAGTCGTGGTACGCATTGAGGTGCAGGTGCCCCTTGGCCGGTTTGCCGGCGGCCAGGCGGGCCTCGGCGGTTTCGATGCCGTGGTCCATGGCGTTGCGCAGCAGGTGCATGAGTGGGTCGCCGATTTTTTCCACCACGGTCTTGTCCAGCTCGGTCTCGGCGCCGCTGATGATCAGGTCGATGTCCTTGCCCAGCTCCTGGCTGACATCGCGCACCACCCGACGGAAGCGATTGAAGGTTTCGCCGATGGGGATCATGCGCAGGCGCAGGGCGCCGTCGAGGATTTCTTCCACCAGCCCGGAGACTGACGAAGTGGCTTCCTGCAACGGGTCGTTGTGGCAGGTGCGGGCCAGCAGGCTCGCACCGGCGCTGGCGATGACCAGTTCGCCCACCAGGTTGATCAACTCGTCGAGCTTGTCGGCATTGACCCGCACGTAGGTGCCGTCCTTGCCCTTGCTGTCGCTGGTCACCGGTTGTTTGTCGGGGGCGATCTGGGCGGGCATGCGCGGCGTCTTGCGCTGGTCGCCGAGCAACTCGCCGGTGGCGACCAACGCGGTGTTTTCCTCGGGCGGCTCCGGCGAGGTCGTGACCAGGCCAGTGTTTCCCTGTGGCGCGGCGGCGTCATCGATGGCAACGATGTCGATTTCGCAGTCTTCCCGGACGAAGTCGAACACTTCGTTGATCGCGCCGTGACTCGCGGCCGAGCGAAACGCGATGTCGAAGCCCAGGTAACAGGACTCGGCGTCCCAGGCCTCGGCGGCGGGCAGGGCGTCGGTCAGGGTGGCGATGTCGACGATTTCACCCAGGGTTTGCAGGTAGCGCAGGAACGACAGCGGGTCCATGCCGTTGCGGAACACGTCCTGGCCGAAGCGCAGGGAGATGTGCCAGAGACGCGTTTCGCCGGGTTCGCTGGGGTTGGTTTCAGGGGCTGGTGTCGGGGCCGCGGCGGGCGAGGGCGCCTGGTACTCCTGCAGGATCTGGCACAGCTCCACTTCCCGTTGCAGGGCCGGCGGCGGCAGCGTTCCGCCCTGGTTGGCGGCCACGTTGATCAGTTCCAGCATGTGATCGCTGGACTTGAGCAGCACCGCGATCAGGCCGGCGTCCACCTCGACGCTGCCGTTGCGCAGGCGATCGAGCACGTCTTCGACGATGTGGGTGAAACTGACGATCGGTTCCAGGCCGAACAGCCCGGCCGAGCCCTTGATCGTGTGGGCCGCCCGGAAAATCGCGCCAATGGCGTCATCGTCACCGGGGTCGGTTTCCAGTTGCAGCAGCGACTCTTCCATCGCTTGCAACTGTTCCCGTGCCTCGACGATGAAGGTCTGTTGTGCCTGATCGAGATTGATGCTCACGCTCATATCCTTTGTCGTGTCCAACGTCCCTAGGCAACCAGGTTGCACAGGGCAAGTGTTTCGGTGACGGCCTTGCTTTGGCCGGTCAGGCTCAGTTGAGTCCCGGCCCTGGAGGCCTCGCGCTGTACCATCAACAGCAGTTGCAGGCCGGCGCCGTCCATCTCGGTGATCTGCGACAGATCCAGGGCCATCCGCGGTGTTGCACCCAGGTGCGGCAACCATTGCGCGGCCAGTTCGGCCGCGGTGTAGATCGTCAGCTCGCCGTCGATGCGCACCTGGGCGGTGTCATCGGTTGTTTCGTAGTGCAACGGCATCTAAGCCTCCGGCCATCAAGGAAGAATCAGCTTGGAGACCGCCGCCAGCATCTGCGCCGGCTGGAACGGCTTGACCACCCAGGCTTTGGCCCCAGCGGCCTGGCCTTCCTGTTTCTTCGATTCCTGGGATTCGGTGGTGAGCATGATGATCGGCGTGAACTTGTAGCTGGCCAGCTTCTTGACCTCCTTGACGAAGGTGATGCCGTCCATGTTGGGCATGTTCACGTCGCTGATGATCAGGTGCACTTTCTGGCCGTTGAGCTTGCCCAGGGCGTCCCTGCCATCGCTGGCTTCGATCACGTCGTAGCCGGCACTTTTCAACGCGATGCCGACCACCTGCCGAACGCTCGCGGAGTCGTCGACAACCAATACACTTTTAGCCATGAACGGCTCTCCTAAAAGAAGGTAATTTCCTGTGAAGTCTGTTGCGCGCTCGAGTCGCCGTGGTGATTGCGGCGTTGCTCGTCGGTGGCGTAAGTGGTTTCCATGCGCGCCAGCCATTGGCGGGCGTCGATGGAGACGGCCTGTTCGGGCGACTGACTGGCCTGCTGCAAATGCACATGCAGGTCCTCGATGTTGTCGCGCACGTGGCTGAGAATCTGGCTGACCCGGTCCTGGAATTGCAGGCTGACCAGCACCTCGGTGAGCTCATCGCGAATGCCGAAGCTTTCCCGTTGCAGCATGTCGGCCGAGTCGGCCAGCCGGCCGGTGACACTCTTGAAGCGCTCCAGCACTTGCTGGATGCTCTGCTCGGAGGCGCTGACGGAATGGCTGTCCTGGTCGGCACCGCTGGACGCGGCATGGACCAGTTGGGTGATGGCGGTGTTGATGATGTCGACCTTGGCCGACATCTGCTGGCCGGTCTCGCTGGACTTGCTCGACAGGCTGCGCACGGCGTCGGCCACCACGGCAAAGCCACGCCCGGCTTCGCCGGCACGGGCGGCTTCAATGGCGGCGTTGAGGGCCAGCAGGTTGGTCTGCGCGGCAATCGCCGCGACGTCGGCGGCCATGGTCCGCAGCTCGCCGGTATAGGCCGTCAGGTTGCGCACCTGGGCCAGGGTTTCGTCGCGGCTGGCCTGGGTGGCCTTCAGGGAATCGATGACCTTGACCAGTTCGCCTTCGCTCTGGGCCAGCACCTGCACAGCGCCGCCACTGCTCTGCCCGGCCAGTTCACCGGCGGCCAGTTGCGAGGCTTGCACGGTGTCTTCCAGGCGCGACGAAATGCCGGTGAAGCGGCTGGTCAGGGAGACGATCGCGGTTTCGGTCTGCTGCCGGGAGCTTTCGACTTGCTTGGCCCAGATCGGCATGGCACCGAGAATGACTTCGTTGAATTGTGCGTGGGTTTTATGAGCCTGGTGCTCGCTGCCTTGCAGGTCGTGGTCGGCCATGGCGGCGGCGAGGGCGCTGTCGAACTGCTGGCGTTGTACGCGCGCTCCCCATATGCCACTAACCACGCCCAAGGCCAGGATCGCCACGCTCAAGCCAATGTTCGATGCACTCGCGCCATTGAGCGCGAGCACGCCAACGCTCGCGGCAATGGCCACCAGCACGGCACTCCAGAGGATGCGCGGTTGTGGTCGGGAAAGGGAATGACCGTGAGAATACGACGTCATGGTTCGGTCCTTGAACAGTGTTGCGGACAGGTTATTTGCGAATAACTGGTTATCTGCGACCCTTACTCGGACTTTAAGACCGGCTGTCCGATTCCGATATTGCCGTAGGCATTGGCCTACCCAGTACGTGGCACTGTGCCTTCAGATTAGACGCTGTCTGGGAAATGTCGAATGGCCCCGACGAAGGTATGAACCCCATTGGCGAGATAGCGGGTGCGCGGGGCTTTTGTGGCGAGGGAGCTTGCTCCCGCTGGAGCGCGAAGCGGTCCCAAAAGCGGCAGGCGAGGTCAGCCTGATACACGGCGTGTCCAGGTTTCGGGGCCGCTGCGCAGCCCAGCGGGAGCAAGCTCCCTCGCCACAAGAGCCGCAAGAGCCACAAGAGCCACAAGAGCCACAAGAGCAGCCTGCGCCGAATCTTCTGAAACGAGTTGTATGGATTGAGCTAAATTACCGGCACCCGGATTTTCAAACCTGCCATCAGAGCCCCCATGCCCACCCAGCCTCTCTGGAAAACCTATCTCCTGTTCCTGCTTCCCATGGTCCTGTCCAACTTCCTGCAGTCCATGTCCGGCACGCTCAACAGCATCTACATCGGCCAGATGCTGGGGACCCAGGCGTTGGCAGCGGTGTCGGGCATGTTTCCCATCGTGTTTTTCTTTATCGCGTTGGTGATCGGCCTCGGCGCGGGGGCCGGGGTGTTGATCGGGCAGGCCTACGGCGCCGGCGAAACCGGCACGGTGAAGGCGATTGCCGGGGCGACCTTATTGCTGGGGGCGATCATCGGCCTGGCGGCGGCGGTGCTTGGCAGTGTCTTTGCGCGACAGGCGTTGCAGGGGCTCGGCACGCCGGCCGATGTGCTGGAGGACGCCGTTTCCTACGCCCGGGTCATGCTGTGGATCTTGCCGATGTTGCTGGTATTCGTGCTGTTCACCCAACTGCTGCGCGGGGTGAGCGATACGGTGTCACCGATGTTGGCGCTGCTGGTGTCCACCAGTGTCGGGCTGCTGCTCACGCCGGCGTTGATTCGCGGCTGGCTGGGTTTGCCGCAGATGGGCATCCAGAGCGCGGCATGGGCGGGGCTGGTGGGGACGACGTCGGCGATGCTGATGCTGGCGTGGCGCCTGAATCGTCGCGAGCATGCCCTGGCGCCGGACCGTGCGTTGTTCGCGGCGATGCGCCTGGACAAGGACATCCTCGGCAAAGTGCTGCGCATTGGCCTGCCCACAGGGTTGCAGATGGTGGTGATCTCGCTGTCGGAGTTGGTGATCCTCGCGCTGGTCAATCGCCACGGTTCCGAGGCCACGGCGGCCTACGGCGCGGTGACGCAGATCGTCAACTACGTGCAGTTCCCGGCGCTGTCGATTGCCATCACCGCCTCGATCCTCGGCGCCCAGGCCATCGGTGCCGGACGCCTGGAGCGCCTGGGGCCGATCCTGCGCACGGGGCTGGCGATCAACCTCTGGCTCACCGGTGGGCTGGTGCTGCTGGGCTATCTGTTGTCCCACTGGCTGTTGGGGCTGTTCATCACTGACCCGACGGCGCGGATCCAGGCCGAACACCTGTTGCATATCATGCTTTGGAGCTTGCTGTTGTTCGGTTTCCAGGCAATCGTTGGCGGGATCATGCGCGCCAGCGGCACGGTGCTGGCGCCGGTCGCCATCTCGATCTTCTGCATCGTCGCCGTGCAAGTGCCGGCGGCGTATCTGTTGGACGCCCGCTTCGGGTTGCAAGGGGTGTGGATGGCGTTCCCGGTGGCTTACCTGAGCATGCTGCTGTTGCAGACGCTGTACTACAAGCGGGTGTGGCAGCATCAGCCGATCGAGCGGTTGGTGTAGATCGCTGCTGTGTGACACAACTCAAATCCAAATGTGGGAGCGGGCTTGCTCGCGAATGCGGTGTTGCATTCAACAACAACATTGACTGATCCACCGCCTTCGCGAGCAAGCCCGCTCCCACAGGTTCGGGGCATAGCGATGTTACAGTGGCCGTCATGCGCCCCTTCATCATTGAGGATCCGATGCCTGTCACTCTGCGCTCCAACATCGCCTACCGCGCCTTCCTGTTCGACATGGACGGCACGCTGCTCAATTCCATCGCCGCCGCCGAACGGATCTGGACACGCTGGGCCCTGCGCCATGGCGTGGACGTGGCGGCGTTCCTGCCGACCATCCATGGCGTGCGCGCTATCGACACCATTGCCCGACAGCACCTGCCAGGGGTGGATGCCCAGGCGGAAGCCGAGCAGATTACCCGTGAGGAAATCGAAGATGTCGAGGGGGTGGTCCAGGTGCCCGGTGCGCAGGCCTTTCTGAACAGCCTGCCGCCAGAGCGCTGGGCAATCGTCACCTCAGCGCCCATGGCATTGGCCTTGCGCCGCATGGAAGCCGCCGGAATCCCGCGTCCTTTGGTCATGGTCACGGCCGAAGACGTCAGCGACGGCAAGCCCAACCCCGCCTGCTATCGCTTGGCCGCCGAGCGCCTGCAAGTGACGCCCCAGGAATGCCTGGTCTTTGAAGACGCCGAGGCGGGCATCCGGGCAGGCGAGGCCGCCGAGGCGGATGTGCTGGTGGTGACGGCAACCCATACGCACCCGGTGGTGACCCTTCATCCGCAGATCAAGGATTACCTTGGGCTAGGCCTTGAAGTGGATGAAGCCGGGCTGATGCGACTGACCCCTCTTTCGTAATCTCAGCAGATCCCCTTTATGGATGCGAGCCTGGGGGCAAACCTGTGGGAGCAAAGCTTGCTCGCGATAGCGTCATCACAGACAACACCTCTGTTGGCTTTAAGCCGCTATCGCGAGCAAGCTTTGCTCCCACCTTGGACCTGCAGTGGTCTTTGAACCGGTCAGGTCACCACGCGATAGCACGGCACATACGCCGCGCCGCCCGGCAGTTTCATGCGGTGCTGGGCGACGAAGGCCTGGAGCAGGCGGTCGAGGGGTTCCATGATGGCGGGGTCGCCGTGGATTTCGTAAGGACCGTGTTCCTCGATCAGGCGGATGCCCTTGTCCTTGACGTTACCGGCCACGATTCCCGAAAACGCCCGGCGCAGGTTGGCGGCCAATTCGTGGGCCGGCAGGTCGCGGCTCAGGCCCAGGCTGGCCATGTTGGCGTGGGTCGGGTCGAACGGGCGCTGGAAGCCCTCGTCGATCTTCAGCAGCCAGTTGAAGTGGAAGGCGTCGTTGCGCTCGCGGCGGAATTGCTTGACCTCCTTGAGCCCCTGGGTCATCTGCCGGGCCACTTCGGCCGGGTCGTCGATGATGATCTGATAGTGCTTCTGCGCCGCCTCGCCCAGGGTGGCACCGACAAACGCGTGCAACTGGTCAAGGTACGGCGCGGCGCTTTTCGGCCCGGTGAGCACCACTGGGAAGGGCAGGTCCTGGTTGGCCGGGTGCATCAGGATACCCAGCAGGTAGAGGAACTCTTCCGCCGTGCCGGCGCCGCCCGGGAAGATGATGATGCCGTGGCCGACCCGCACGAAGGCTTCCAGGCGTTTCTCGATGTCCGGCAGGATCACCAGCTCGTTGACGATCGGGTTCGGTGCCTCGGCGGCGATGATGCCCGGCTCCGTCAGGCCCAGGTAGCGCCCGCCATGGATGCGCTGCTTGGCGTGGGCGATGGTGGCGCCTTTCATCGGGCCTTTCATCACGCCCGGGCCGCAGCCGGTGCAGATGTCCAGGCTGCGCAGGCCCAGTTCGTGGCCGACCTTCTTGGTGTATTTGTATTCTTCGGTGTTGATCGAATGACCGCCCCAGCACACGACAATTTTCGGCTCGACACCCGGGCGCAGGGTGCGGGCGTTGCGCAGCAGGTGGAACACGTAGTCGCTGATGCCCTGGGACGAGCTGAGGTCGATGCGCTGGCTGTCCAGCTCGTTCTCGGTGTAGACGATGTCGCGCAAGGCGCTGAACAGCATCTCGCGGGTGCTGGCGATCATTTCACCGTCGACGAACGCATCGGCTGGCGCGTTCAGCAGCTCCAGGCGCACGCCCCGGTCCTGCTGGTGGATGCGGATCTCGAAGTCCTTGTAGGCTTCCAGGATGGTCTTGGCGTTATCGACATGGGCGCCGGTATTGAGGATGGCCAGGGCGCACTGGCGGAAGAGGTCGTAGATGCTGCCGGAGCCGGCTTCGCTCAGTTGTTGCACTTCGCGCTGGGACAAGGTTTCCAGGCTGCCTTTCGGGCTTACCGAAGCGTTGATTACATGTCTTTGAGTCATTCAGCTTTCCTTGAAAACGATGCCATGCACACAACGACGGCATCTTGAAAAAAACGTCCACACCGAAAGATCGCACGATCCTTGCGCCATCGCCATGGACTTCGATCCTCGCCCGGCGAGTCGGTAGCGATACAAAATGAGCCCCAGCATAGCTAAATCGACCGGGCAGGCGATAATGCGTGACTCTTTTGATGCCGTACAAGGAAATTGCGCCACGATGTTCGAGATCAAACCGTGGGATGGCGATACCTACCGCAGGCAGACCCGCCGCAGCACCCTGATCATCGCGGTGGTGTTCCTGGCCCTGGCGATGCTGCTGTCCAGCCTGGCCGTGATGCTGTTGGGTACGCCCGGAGGCGATAACTTTCGCTTCAACCTGGGCGGAGTGATTGTCGCCGTGTTGGCGATGGCGGTGCTGATGCGCCAGTATTTCTGGTCGCAGCCGTGGATGGCCGCCGCGGTGTACGGCTGGCAACTCAAGCGCAGCCTGATGAAAGTCACCAACGTGATGCACCAGGTGACCGCCGGTGTGCAGGCCCAGGACCCCGCCGCCATGAAGCTGCTGCGCTTCTATCACCTGGGGCTGGCGCAGATGCATCAGCTGGACGCCAACTCCAGCGCCCAGGGTTCCCTGGCACGAGAGGCCGACGCGCATCTGGCGAAGATGCAGGCGTTGGGCCTGGACACTGAACAGTCGCGCCTGGACCCGAGCTGGATCGAGACGGTGAAGCAAGTCCATAGCGCCGGTTGATCGCAGAGGTTGCCGATGCGCGCCATTCGTCGGTAGGTCGCCAGGAAAATCAAACCCGCCCCCGGCACTGTCTTTCTCATGAACAGTCATGAAAAGGAGCGATGACATGCCTGATCGAAGCGTTTATGGCGCCTGGACACTGCTTTGGGCGACGGCTTTGGGATTGACCGGTTGCGCGGGCGGCACGAGCGGCTCGCCCGTCGATGCGCCGGGCGCTGCGAAGACCCCGACCACCGCGACGCTGGAAACCGGGGCGCGGCTCATGCAGGACAAACCGCCGTTGCGGGCCCTGGACACCTACCTCGATGGTTTTCATTTCTATAACGGGCGGATGTCCGGGCAAATGGAAGCGCATCACTACTGCACGGCGCTGAACGAGGAAGTCTTTCAGTGCGCGATCTTCGACGGCAACACCGCCAGCGCCAAGCTGATGGGCGTCGAGTACATCATCAGCAAGCGTTTGTTCGAAGGGTTGCCAGCCAGTGAAAAACAGCTGTGGCACAGCCATGTGCATGAGGTGAAATCCGGACAATTGATCGCACCGGGGATCCCCCAGGCTGCGGAAACCCGGCTGATGGAAAACCTGGTCGGCACCTATGGCAAGACCTGGCACACCTGGCATACCGAACAGGGCAACGCACTGCCTTACGGAGTGCCTCAGTTGATGATGGGGTTCACGGCCGACGGGCAGATCAGCTCACGGCTGGTACGCGAGCGGGACGGTCGGATGGGCATCGACAGCGAAGCGAAAAAGCGGGCCCGAGCGGGTATTGAAGCGCCGGCGATCGATCCCGGTGCGGACGCCTGGCAGAAAGGGCAGGTGTGGCAAATCAAGGATCCGACAGGGGATCACGCCCATTAAAAGGTTGTCGAAATTCCGCTTTTTTGTGGCGAGGGAGCTTGCTCCCGCTGGGCTGCGCAGCAGTCCCATTAACCCTCAGGCATATCACTGACCGAGTTGAGCAATAGAGGGGGGCTGCTTTGCAGCCCAGCGGGAGCAAGCTCCCTCGCCACAGGGTATTCGGAGTAATAAAGGGAGTAAGTGCGTTTCGGAATAGTTTGAACTACGGCTGTTTGAAATGCCCCGGCACACCATGTTCTTCTTCGTTGGGCCGGGTTTTTTTCTGAACTTGGACATCGCTGAGTTCAACATCCTTGAGTTCACTGAACGTCGCCCTCAAGAGTGCTTCGGCTTCGTCGGCACTCAATGTCTCGGTGCTCGCCTGCACCACACGATTGTCAGGTTGGTTGTTGCTGATGAAACTGATGATGAATCGATCCTGGTTGCTCATGGGCGGCCTCGCTGCGGTTAAGCGCCAGGGCGCAGCAGTACTGCGCCCCGACGGTTTTCCAGGTTACGATTTCCTGCCGCCGCCATGGCTGCGTTCGCCACCTTTGCGGCCGGCTTCAGAGGCTTTTTCCCGGTCATTTGCAAAATTGCCGCCCGAAGCGTGTCCGCCTTTCTTGCCGGCTTCCGAAGCTTTCTCACGGTCATTTGCGAAATTACCTGGGTTCTTGTTTCCGGTGTTAGCCATTTTGAGAATCCTCATTTTGGTTAAGCGAGCAAAAACTGCCTCGCCTAACTGTGAAAGAAAATTCCCGAGGGAAGTTTAAAGAAAACGTTTCGTTGGCGACGAACGGTAATCAGCTTGATAAACACAGGGAAAAAGTTATACAGCCGCTTCGCTTGGAAGTTGTACAAGATTGCCGCTTTTAATTGAAAATCCAACGAACATGTTATTTGTTAATGCCATTGTTTAATCTTCACCACCACTGACTTTCCAATGCTTGGCTTGCGCAGGGAACACCACTTGTTCGACCCGGTGGGCGATGCCAAAGGCCAGGGAATTCTCGGCCGGAATCACCCGTTCCTCGGCGCACAGGCACTTGAAGATATCCAATTGGGTCGCCGCGCCGGCGGTTTCCTTGACGTAGATCTCCACGTACCGCGCCACATCGTTGTCCAGGCTGGACAGGTACTCGCGCAAGCGTGAGTGGTCCACGGATTTCTGGCCGAAATACCAGTTCATCGGATGAATCAGGAAGCGCGAATGCGGAGTGGTGGTGCGGTCGCTGGCGGCCAGGAACATGACGATGCCCATCGACTCGATATTGCCAGCATTGACTGCACGCACCGGCACCGGGAGGGACTTGATGAAGGTATACAGCGTAAAACCGAAGTTGGTGCTGCCGCCGACGGTGGAGAGGTTGAGCATCAGTGAGTCGGCGCCTTGCTCGATGGCCTCCAGGCAGTTGTCGCGAAAGCGTTCCGTGGTTCCCTGGTCGATCTGGCAATGAAAATGGACGATGTGTTCGGACATCTGAAACTCCTGTCGATTTCACCCTTTTTGAATACCTGCGCAGTGGTCGTGCCCTACAGTTGGGAGTCCGGTGGTCTGCCGATGTTCCGCCGCCTTGACTCGCCGCGGGTCCATTGCGTTAACCCGATTGCGCCTGTTCGCAGGCCTCGGCCGCTTGGGTCATACGCTTCAAGAATAGCGCCAGTCCGGCTTCTTCTTCGCTGAGGCCTTTGCGGGCCCGGGGTTTGGGCAAGGCCTTCAGGGCGCCGAGCAGGAAACCTTCCACCACTGCGGGGTGGATGTAGCATTTACGACAGACGGTCGGCGTGTTGCCCAGCTGTCGGGAGACCTGCCTGACCATCTCGGTGACGTGTTTCTTGGCTTCGGTCTCGGTTTCCCAACGCAGCGCCCGCAGCCCGGCCAGCGCCGCTGCGCTGCCGGCCCAGGTGCGGTAGTCCTTGGCGGTGAAATCGGCGCCGGTCAGCGTCTTGAGGTAGGCGTTGATGTCCGAGGAGCTGATGGAGTGGCGCTCGCCATGTTCGTCCAGGTACTGGAACAGGTTCTGCCCGGGGATCTCCTGGCAGCGCTTGATGATCCGCGCCAGGCGCCGGTCCTTCACGGTGATCTGGTGCTCGACGCCGCTCTTGCCACGGAACTGGAAGGCGATGGCGCTGCCGTTGACCTCGACATGTTTGTTGCGCAGGGTGGTCAGGCCGTAGGAGCGATTGGCGCGAGCGTATTGGGGGTTGCCGACGCGAATCAGGGTCACGTCCAGCAGGGTGATGACCGTGGCCAGCACTTTGTCCCGGCTGAAGCCGGGCGTGGCGAGGATTTCTTCCAGGCGTTTGCGCAAGCGTGGCAGGGCGCGTCCGAACTCCAGCATCCGCGAATACTTGTCCGCGTCGCGCACCTCACGCCAGCGCGCATGGTAGCGATATTGCTTGCGCCCGCGGGCATCGCGCCCGGTGGCCTGGAGATGACCACGGGGGTCGGTGCAAATCCAGACATCGGTGTAGGCCGGCGGCACCGCCAGGGCGTTGATGCGCTGGATCTCGGCGGCGTCGGTGATGCGTTGGCCCTGCGGGTCGAAATAACAGAATTTGCCCCGGAGCTTCTTGCGGGTGATGCCCGGGGCCGTGTCATCGACATAATGCAGGTCGGCCGGCAGTGCATCCGGCGGCAGGGTGTCGGGCATGAAAGAAGTCCTTGGCAACGAATCCGGTGGCCTGTGAATTCATTGACCGCAGCCCGTTGCGGTCGTGCCAAGATTTTGAGGTCCCCCCAAACCTGTGGGAGCGGGCTTGCTCGCGAAAGCGGTGGGTCAGCCAGCAAAAGTATTGAATGTGCCGTCGCCTTCGCGAGCAAGCCCGCTCCCACAATAGAGTGGTGTGGCTCGATACCCTAAGCCAACACCGCCACCGCCTTGATCTGCGCCCACAACACCTGCCCCGGGTGCAGCTTCAACTGGTCGCGGGAGTAGCGAGTAATGCGCGCCAGCAGCGGGGTGCCGGCCGCTTCCAGGCGGATCAGCACATGGGCGGCGTTGTCGGCGGCCTGTTCGCTGATCACGGTGACCGGCAGGCGGTTGAGAATGCTGGTCTGGGCATCGTTCGCCAGGCTGAGGCTGACATCCCGGGCCTGGACCTTGAAGCGCAGCGATTGGCCGAGGGCCAATGAAGTATGGGCCACGCGAACGTTCAGTTGGCTGTCGGGCAGGTTCAAGGTCAGCAATTGATACGCCGGGTCATAGCCGCTGACCTTGCCTTCGATCACCACCCCGGCGTCATCCCCCAAGGCCAATGGCAGGTCGAGCCGGGCCAGGGTTTCCCCGATGGGGCCGCTGGCCTGGGCGCGACCAGCGTCGAGCAGCACGATGTGATCGGCCAGGCGCGCCACTTCGTCCTGGGAATGGCTGACGTACAGCACCGGGATGTCCAGCTCATCGTGGAGCCGTTGCAGATAAGGCAGGATCTCGTTTTTACGTCGGGTGTCGAGGGCCGCCAGCGGCTCATCCATCAGCAACAGTCGCGGGCTGGTGAGCAAGGCGCGGGCGATGCCCACCCGTTGGCGTTCGCCGCCGGAGAGGTTGTGCGGCTGCCGATCGAGCAAGTGCCCGATGCCCAGCAGGTCGGTGGCCTGGTCCATGTCCACCCGCCGTTGTGCCGGTGCAATGCGCTTGAGGCCGAATGCCAGGTTGGCCCGCACCGACAGATGGGCAAACAGGCTCGCCTCTTGGAACACGTACCCCACGGGACGCTTGTGGGGCGGCACGAACACACCGTGCTCAGTGTCCTGCCACACCTGGCCGTTGACCTCGATAAACCCCTGGGCCGGCCGTTCCAACCCGGCAATGCAGCGCAGGCAGGTGGTCTTGCCGGAGCCGGAAGGCCCATACAAGGCTGTCACGCCACGGCCCGGCAGTTGCACATCCAGGTCCAGGGAAAACGCCCCATGGTCGAGCTGCAAACGCGCGTGAATCATCGATCAGCTCCAGCCAGCGCGGGCTCGGCGGCTGGAGTACAGCGCCAGCAGCACGAGGAATGAAAACACCAGCATCGCCGCCGCCAGCCAGTGGGCCTGGGCATACTCCAGGGCTTCGACATGGTCATAGATCTGCACCGACACCACCCGGGTTTTCTCCGGGATGTTGCCGCCGATCATCAGCACCACGCCGAATTCGCCAACGGTGTGGGCGAAACCGAGGATCGCCGCGGTGATGAAACCGGGGCGGGCCAGGGGCAGGATCACGCTGAAAAACGTGTCCCAGGGCCCGGCCCGCAGGGTGGCGGCGACTTCCAGGGGGCGACTGCCGATGGCGGCGAAGGCGTTCTGCAACGGCTGCACCACGAACGGCATGGAATAGATCACCGAGCCGATCACCAACCCGGTAAAACTGAAGGTGAGGGTGCCCAACCCGAGGGCTTGGGTGAACTGGCCGATCCAGCCGTTCGGCCCCAACGCCAGCAATAAATAGAAGCCGATCACCGTGGGCGGCAGCACCAATGGCAACGCCACCACCGCACCCACCGGCCCGCGCAGCCAGGAGCGGGTGCGCGACAGCCACAAGGCGATGGGCGTGCCGATGAGCAGCAGGATCACCGTGGTCAGGGACGCCAGTTTCAGGGTCAGCCAGATGGCGGCGTAATCGGCGCTGGTCAGGGGCATTTAGCGTTGGTAACCGTAGGTCTGGATGATGGCGGCGGCTTTTGGACCTTTAAGGTAATCCACCAGGGCGGCGGCGGCGGGGTTGTCCCGGCCTTTGTCGAGGATCACCGCGTCCTGTTTGATCGGGTCGTGCAGGTCGGCAGGGACGATCCATGCCGAACCGCTCGTGACTTTGCCGTCCTTGTACACCTGGGACAAGGCGACGAAGCCCAGTTCAGCGTTACCGGTGGAGACGAACTGATAGGCCTGGGTGATGTTCTGGCCTTCGACCAGTTTGCCTTTGACCTGGGCGTTCAAGCCGAGCTTGTCCAGCACCTGGGTCGCGGCCAGGCCATAGGGCGCGGTTTTCGGGTTGGCGATGGACAGGTGTTGGAAATCGGCGTGCTGGAGGACTTGGCCCTTGTTGTCGACATAACCGGCCTTGGCCGACCACAGCGCCAGGGTGCCGACAGCGTAGGTGAAACGCGAGCCCTTGACGGTGTCGCCTTCGCTTTCGAGCCTGGCCGGGGTGGTGTCATCGGCGGCGAGGAACACTTCGAACGGCGCGCCGTTCTTGATCTGCGTGTAGAACTGCCCGGTGGCGCCGTACGCTGCTACCAGTTTATGCCCGGTGTCTTTTTCGAAATCGGCGGCGATGGCCTGGATCGGCGCGGTGAAATTGGCAGCGACCGCCACCTGCACCTCGGCGGCGTGGACGGCACCAATCGTCATGAACGGGAACAGTAACGGCGCGAAGTGGGTGAGGCGCATGGGTGAGGCTCCGGGGCAGATTCGCTGTATACCGGAATATATAGCGAATGACCGACAAACGGAACGCGGCATTTTGCCTGGGGTAGTGGGGGCAAGGGCTGGCCCCATCGCGAGCAGGCTCGCTCCCACACGAGGCCTGGGGTGAGAGCCGGATTTTTGTCCACCCCAGAACTCTGTGGGAGCGGGCTTGCTCGCGAAGACGGCGGCACATTCAACTCCGTTGCTAACTGACCCACCGCTTTCGCGAGCAAGCCCGCTCCCACAGGTACAGTGGCGTCACCCAATGTCGTGGTTGCCAGCAGTCCCCTGTGGGAGCGAGCCTGCTCGCGATGGCGTTCTAACGGGCGATGACGGCCATCAGGACCGACCAAACCGATTGAGCTGAGCCTGCGTCTCTTCAGCCAACCGCCGCGTCAACTCGGCCGCCGGCAACTCGCGGCCCAGAGGGAAGGCCTGGCCGGCCCAGAGGTTGCTGAAGTCCGCTTCGCCCTTGGCCCGCAGCGGCATCAACGCGCCGCCGGCCAGGGGGAACGCTGGGGCCAGCGGACTCATCGGGCCCACTTCGCGCATCACCCGGTTGACGATGCCCCGGGCCGGACGGCCGGTGAACAGGTTGGTGACCGCGGTCTGGCTTTCCTTGGCCGTGCGCAACGCCCGGTGATGGGACGCGCTGATCTTCGCCTCGGGCGTGAACAGATAGGCGCTGCCCAATTGCACCGCCGAGGCACCGAGGGCGAACGCCGCGACAATTCCCCGCGCATCGCCAATGCCACCGGTGGCGATCACCGGCACCTTCACCGCATCCACCACCTGCGGCAACAAGGCAAACAGCCCGACCTGGGTGTTGAGGTCGTCGCTGAGGAACATTCCGCGATGCCCCCCGGCTTCATAACCCATGGCAATGATCGCGTCGCAACCGTGCTGTTCAAGCCAGATGGCTTCCTCGACGGTGGTGGCCGAAGAAAGGATCTTCGCCCCGGTGGCCTTGACCCGGTCCAGCAGGGATTTTTCCGGCAGACCGAAGTGGAAACTCACCACTTTGGGACGGATCTCCTCCAGCACCCGGCAGGCTGCATCATCGAAAGGCGTGCGGTTGGACACCGGCGTCGGTGCGTCGAAGTCGACGCCCAGTTCCTCGTAGTAGGGCTTGAGCCGTTGCTTCCAGGCCTCGGCCCGTTGTTCGTCGAAGGCCGGTGGCTGGTGAGAGAAGAAATTCACATTGAACGGCTTGTCGGTCTGCTCGCGGATGGTCGTCAGCGCCTGGCGCAGTTGTTCGACATCGAGCATCGCCGCTGGCATCGAACCCAACCCGCCGGCATTGCAGGTCGCGACCACCATGGCCGGCCCGGTCACCCCGGCCAACGGCCCCTGGATGATGGGCAGCTCGATACCGAGCAAGTCAAGAATGCGAGTGTCTGGCCACTGGCTCATGTACGGGTCTCCGACGGCAGAAGGAAACAGCGTTTTTAACAGGTGTGGGCCGGCGACGGCCAGTCGAGTTTTTCAATCGAGTGCTTGCCGCTTGATCCCGACGCCGTGAGGGTTACCATGCGGGCTTCATACATCAAGGAGCCTGACCCATGGATGTGAAACTCAAGACTGTCGAACCCTTCACCGTGGCCGGTTTGCAGGTGCGCACCCGCAACGCCGACGAGCAGCATCCCGACACGGCGAGGATCGGCCCGATGTGGCAACGATTCTTCACCGAAGGGTTGTTCGACACGATTCCGGCCCGGCAGTCGGAGTCGTTCGTCTACGGTGTCTATTCCCATTACGAGTCCGACGCCACCGGCCACTTCGACGTAACGGCCGGGGTGCAGGTGGATGCGACCAGCGCAGGCTACCCCGCCGTGGACATCGAGGGCGGGGATTACCTGGTGTTTTCGGCCAAGGGGCCGATGCCCGATTGCGTGATCCAGACCTGGGGCTTGATCTGGGCGTACTTCGCCGATAACCCCCAGACGCTGCGCCGTTTCACCACCGATTTCGAGGTCTACAGTGGCCCCGAATCGGTGGCGATCTACATCGGCATTCAATCCCCGGACGAGCGTTCCAGCGCCAGCAACTGACGCTTGCGCTCCACGCCCCAGCGATAGCCCGACAGGTTGCCGTCGCTGCGCACCACCCGGTGGCAAGGGATCGCCACTGCCAGGCTGTTGGCGCCACAGGCTTGGGCCACGGCGCGCACGGCCTTGGGCATGCCGATGCGCTGGGCGATCTCGGCGTAGCTGGCGGTGCTGCCGGCGGGGATGTCCCGCAACGCTTGCCAGACTCGCTCCTGGAAGGCGGTGCCGCGCAGGTCCAAGGGCAGGTCCAGGCCCAAGGCGGGAGCTTCGATGAAGCCCACCACTTGGGCGATCAACTGCTCGAACTCCCGGTCGGCACCGATGAGGTTGGCCCGGCGGAATTTGTCCTGCAGGTCCCGCACCAGCGCATCTGGATCATCGCCCAGTAGGATCGCGCACACGCCACGCTCGCTTTGCGCCACCAGGATCGCCCCGAGGGAGCACTGGCCGACGGCGAAACGGATGTCGGTGTTCTGCCCGGCGGCGCGGTAGTCGGCGGGCTTCATGCCCAACACCTTGTCGGCGGCCTCATAGAAACGGCTGTTGGAATTGAAACCGGCGTCGTACAGCGCCTCGGTGATGGTGCCGCCATCGGCCAGGCGTTCGCGGACCTTGCGTGAGCGGTGGGCGGCGGCGTAGCCCTTGGGCGTCAGGCCGGTGACGGCCTTGAAGACCCGATGGAAATGAAAGGGACTCAAGCCGGCGCTGTCTGCCAGTTCATTCAGGCCGGGCAGCGCCTCGGCCGCCTCGATCTGCCGGCAGGCCGCCGCGACCCGGGCCGCTTGTTGGGCGGCGACCTGGGTCTGGTCCCGGGCCACGCGCTTGCTGGGCCGGTAGCCGGCGGCCTGGGCCTGTTCCGGCGTGTCGAAGAATTCGACGTTGCGCGGGTTGGGCAGGCGCGACAGGCTGCTGGGGTGGCAGTAGATGCCGGTGGTTTTCACGCCATAGACAAATGTTCCGTCGGCGCGCGGATCGCGGGCGAGCACGGCGGCCCAGCGGGGATCCTGTTCAGGGGCGAGATTGTTTGAAGTGCTGTTCATGGTCGTTATTCCATTGGCCCGTTTTGGCTACATTAGCCAGCCTGCGAGAGGGCGACACTCCGGGTCTTGCGGTTGAATTCTGCACCTTCACCCGGCGGTGCGAAACGTCAGGTTGATCCGCTGGGCGCCCAGGCGCGGGTGCCGTCCTTCCTTGAGCGGCAGCACGCCGTGGTAACGCAAGCGGTCCACGCCGCCCCAGACCACGATGTCGCCATGGAACAGCGGGATGCGCAGGCTCTTGTCGCTGCGCGCGAAGCCGCCGAACTGGAACACCGCCGGCAAGCCCAGGGACATCGAGACGATGGGGGCGTCGAGGGAGCGCTCGTTCTTGTCCTGATGCAGCGACATTCGCGCGCCGGGCACATAGCGGTTGATCAGGCAGGCGTCGGGCTCGAATGCCTCGAACCCCGCCTGGCGGGCGGCGGCCTGGGCCAGTTCGCGAAACACCGTCGGCATGTCGGGCCAGGGGCGGCCGGTCTGCGGGTCATGGGCGGTGTAGCGATAGCCGCTGCGGTCGGTGGTCCAGCCCAGCGCGCCGCAACTGCTCAAGGCCACCGACATGGTAAAGCCGCCGGGCGTGACCATCTGCCGGAACGGCGCAGCTTGCAAGACGCTCTCCAGCGCCGGCAGCAAACGCTCGAGCCAGGGCAGGGCGAACCCGCGCAGCACGAACGTTTGCTGGCCGATTTGTTCGACCTGGCCGGGCGTGGTGGGCGCCTGCTCGGCGAACAGGTCCAAGGTGACCGGTGTGTCGTTATTGCGCATCATGAAAAATGATTCCCAAGGTGTGCCGTCTGCCGCTGCGCACGCAGCTGACGCCATGGCGCATGTTCACCCGATAATAACCGCGAACGCCTTTGACCGGCCGCTGGTGCACGGCAAATACCAGCGCATCGCCCTGTTTCAGATCCATGACCAGGGGCCGCGACTGCATGCGCGGGCGTTGTTCGGTGAGGACAAACTCGCCACCGGTAAAGTCCTGGCCCGGTTCCGACAGCAGGATCGCGACCTGCAAGGGGAACACCTGTTCGCCGTACAGATCCTGGTGCAGGCAGTTGTAGTCCTGGGGGCCATATTGCAGCAACAACGGTGTGGGGCGCGATTGTCCGGCATCGTGACAGCGCTGGATGAAGTCGACGTGTTTGTGGGGGTAGCGCACGTCCAGGCCCATGCATTCATTCCAGCGGTTCGCCAGCGGCACCAGCATGGGGTACAGCGACTGACGCAGCTGTTGGATGAGGTCCGGTAGCGGATAGCGAAAATACTGATACTCGCCGCGCCCGAATCCATGGCGGGCCATGATCACCCGTGAACGAAAAAGGCTGGGTTCTGCGTACAGACCAGCCAGTTGCCGGCATTGCGATGGCGGCAGCAGGTTGCGAATGACTGCACAGCCGTCCTGGTCGAGACTTTGCTCCAGGGTGGGCCAGTCAAGGTTGGTGAGGTGCTGGGGCAGGGAAGACGTAGGGGGCACGATGGCAATCCTTGTTGGAAAGGACTGTTCAGTCTGCGCAGTGCGGCGATGCCGGGCACTCCGATTCTTGCGGTGCACCATTGAGCACAATGCTCTTGTGGCGAGGGAGCTTGCTCCCGCTGGGCGGCGAAGCCGACCCAAAATGACTGATGTGTTCTTGCAGGCAGACCGCGCCAGCAGGTTTTGCGACTGCTGCGCAGCCGAGCGGGAGCGAGCTCCCTCGCCACAAAAGCATCGTGCCGACCCAGTGGCTACAAAAATCAATCAGGATGAGCCATTACAGCGCCTTGCTGACCTTGACCTCGCTGATCACATCGCCGGTCTCGCCGTGCAGTTTTTGCAATGCGGCCCGGGCTTCTTCCTCGGTGCCGGTTTCCAGTTGCGCGAATTCGAAGCGGCGCTCGTCGTTGAGCTTGTACTTGATGACGTATTTGGTCGTCTGGGCCACGGTTTTGCCTTTCTTGAAAGGGCGATGTTCAGCTCAGTTTCGAGCTGGAACGCCGGATGATCTTGATCTTGTGGGTCAGGGTCGGCTTGCGCGTGACGCTGATTGCACGGCGGTTGACGGTGTCGATGGTGATGTTCCAGAAACCGGTGCTCGGCGCCGTGATCCTCGCCGGGAAGGTGTCGAACGCGCCGCCGTGATACGTGTGCCGGCCGCCGTTCTTGAAGCTGCGGAAGTTGGCGTCGTTCATCAAACGGATGTTGCACATTTGCGAGCATTCGATGACGACAATGTCGTCTTCGTTCAGGTGCTCGCGCTGGTGAATGAATTTCATGGGCGCCTCCAGAAGGGCTTTTTCTACAAAATCAAAACGATAGCAAGGGGCAATGAGGCGCAGTTTATCAGCCCCGAGTGTTAATATCCGGCCCGCGCGCCAGGCTTTGTTCATTTATCGCAGGTAGCGGGAAAAAAAAGCGGTGCGGCACCGGAGCAAAACGGTGTTTGCACTGTCGGAGCATCTTTATTGGAGGAAACATATGAAGCGCAGCGTGTGGGTGTTGGCATTGGCCATGAGTGGATGTGCATCGGTATCGGACATCAACCAGACGCCCCCCACCATGAGCGTCATCTCCGGAAAGAAACCCCACGAATATGCCAAGTGCGTGGCCGACAAGCTGGCCAGCAGCCGTGGTTCGCTGCAAATGGAGCCGCACAAGAACGGCGTGCGGCTGATCGTCCCGGGCAAACTGTCGACCCTGCCAGCGGCAGTGTTCGACATTGACGAGCGTTCCAGTGGTAGCAGCATCAAGCTGCATGAAAGCATGTCCAACGTGCCCGTGCGTCCGGGCGATGTGCAGGACGCAGCCAACGCCTGCATTTCCGGCTGAACACCGTCAGCGCCTGACGAGCGGACCGGCCATCGGATAAACTGCTGTCCCTCGACAAAAATGCCGCCACGGTCAACGTTGGCGGCATTGTCATTCATGGAGTCATTCGATGAAACGCGAGCAGGTGCGCGAGCGCCATGCAGAAGGCCTTATCTTTGCCACCCACGTGATCCAGAACCCGGCGAGCCCGGGCGAATGGATCGTGTTCTTCAAGAAAAGCGCCGGGCGCAGTTTTTTCCTGGTGGATGAGCAGGACGAAGTCGAGTCCTTCAGCCAGCTCGATGACCTGGTCGAGACCATACGTGGGCTGGGCATCAAGTTCGCCGAGATTCACATCTGATTTCTTTGCAAACTTATTTGCAGACCACCACGACACTGCGGCTGCTGAAATTGCCGACGTCGACGCCCAGGGTCTTCTCGCTGTCCTTGGCCTGGGGCGTGCCGTCGGTGCCGACGATGCGGTAGCCGGTGCCGGCACAGGACGCATCGGCCTTTTCATAGCAAGTCGCCCAGGAATTGGCCTCGCCCGAACAGTCGATCGCCAAGCCTTGTTCGCCATTATCGAGATAGGTTTTTTCGGCCGAGGCACAGCCCGCCAGGGCCAGGACTGTAAACAGCGCCAGAAGTGTTTTCATGGGATCGTCATCGAGGAGGGAAGGGCAATGGCGAGGTTATAGCGAATGGCCATTGCGGTACAGCTAAACAAGCCTCGTTCGATGCGCCGGTGGCATTTACTAGAGGCTCGTCTGTTTATTTCCTGCGGCTCATTTCTTGCGGCGGGGGCTGCGGGCGGGGGCGCTTTCGCGTTCTTTCGTCGCTGGAGCCGCGCGTTCGTCCTGGAATACCGCAGCCACTTCCACTGCCATGGCCTTGCTGGGCAAGGGACCGGCGACCTGCTCGCCGTGGTAGTTGATAATCCACCACTGGCCGTCCTTGCCCTGGCTGACCGAATAACCGTTTGCGTTTCTTGCCGACATCTAACTGCCTCGTTGGCGTGATCAAGGCCGCCATGATACGTCAAATGCCCGCAAACAGCCCTCACTGGCGTACAGTGGACCGCTGCAGCCATCGAAACGAAAGGCGATTGAACTATCCGCCGTTTTTTATTTCTCTATGATGGCACCGGTTGGCCAGTGCGGGCATTGTAAGGTGCCCGTCGCCTGATTAGACTGCGCCGAAACTCGTACACACCGCCTTTTCAAGGACTTATATGATCAAGAAATGCTTGTTCCCAGCAGCCGGTTACGGTACTCGCTTCCTGCCAGCGACTAAAGCCATGCCCAAAGAAATGCTGCCGGTGGTGAACAAGCCACTGATCCAGTACGGCGTCGAAGAAGCCCTTGATGCGGGTCTGACTGAAATTTCCATCGTGACTGGCCGTGGCAAGCGCGCCCTGGAAGACCATTTCGACATCAGCTACGAGCTGGAAAACCAGATCAAAGGCACCGACAAGGAAAAGTACCTGGTCGGCATCCGCAAACTGCTGGATGAGTGCTCGTTCTCCTACACCCGCCAGACCGAAATGAAAGGCCTGGGCCACGCGATCCTGACCGGTCGCCCACTGATCGGTGACGAACCGTTCGCCGTGGTCCTGGCGGACGACCTGTGCGTCAACCTCGAAGGCGACGGCGTCCTGACCCAGATGGTCAAGCTGTACAAGCAGTTCCGCTGCTCCATCGTGGCGATCCAGGAAGTCGATCCGCAGGAAACCAACAAGTACGGCGTGATCGCCGGCGAAATGATCCGCGACGACATCTACCGCGTCCACAGCATGGTTGAAAAACCAAAGCCTGAAGACGCGCCGTCCAACCTGGCGATCATCGGTCGCTACATCCTGACCCCGGACATCTTCGACCTGATCGAACAGACCGAGCCAGGCAAGGGCGGCGAAATCCAGATCACCGACGCCTTGATGAAACAGGCCCAGAACGGCTGCGTCATGGCCTACAAGTTCAAGGGCAAGCGTTTCGACTGCGGTGGCGCCGAAGGCTACATCGACGCGACCAACTTCTGCTTCGAGAACTTCTACAAGACGGGCAAGGCTTACTGATAAGCCTGCGCCACGCCATAAAAAACGCCCCGACTGGTTCGGGGCGTTTTTTTTGGCTTGGGAAAAAATCTCTCGCAAGCCATACAAGGGATTCACCTTGTGGGAGCGGGCTTGCTCGCGAAGAGGGCGGCACAACCAGCATTGATGTCGTTTGACACACTGCATTCGCGAGCAAGCCCGCTCCCACAGGTTTTGGGCTTGACCGCTCGACATGATCCAGTCCAACTGGCTTTTCCATTTTCCGCCCCCATAACCATCGCAACGCTGCCTCAGGCGAAAACAGCAGGTATGCTGGTGACCTGCCGAAGGAGATAGAAGATGGCCTACGATTTTGACTTGTATGTGATTGGCGCCGGTTCCGGTGGCGTGCGGGCTGCGCGGTTCGCCGCCGGTTTCGGGGCCAAGGTGGCCGTGGCGGAAAGCCGCTACCTGGGCGGGACCTGCGTGAACGTGGGCTGCGTGCCGAAAAAGCTGCTGGTCTACGGCGCGCATTACGCCGAGGACTTCGAGCAGGCATCGGCCTATGGCTGGACGGCGGGCGAGGCGAGTTTCGACTGGGCCACGTTGATCGCCAACAAGGACCGCGAGATCAATCGCCTCAACGGTATCTACCGCAACCTGCTGGTCAACAGTGGCGTGACGTTACATGAAGGCCACGCCAGGATCAGCGGCCCGCACGAAGTCGAGATCAACGGCCAGCGCTACACCGCCGAACACATCATGATCGCCACGGGTGGCTGGCCGGTGATTCCTGACATTCCAGGTCGCGAGCATGCCATCAGTTCCAACGAGGCGTTTTTCCTCAAGACGTTGCCCAAGCGCATGCTGGTGGTGGGCGGCGGCTACATTGCCGTTGAATTCGCCGGGATTTTCCATGGCATGGGCGCGCAGACGTCCTTGTTCTATCGCGGCGACTTGTTCCTGCGTGGCTTCGACGGCGCCGTGCGCAAGCATCTGGCTGAAGAGCTGCAACGTCGTGGCCTGGACCTGCAATTCAACGCCGACATCCAGCGCATCGATAAAGAAGCCGACGGCAGCCTCAAGGTGACACTCAAGGATGGCCGCACGCTGTCGACCGATTGTGTGTTCTACGCCACGGGCCGACGACCGATGCTGGACAACCTTGGGCTGGAGAACACGGGCGTCAAGCTGGACGAAAAAGGCTTCGTGCAGGTCAACGAAAAGTACGAGACCTCTGAACCATCGATCCTGGCCATTGGCGACGTGATCGGCCGTGTGCAGCTTACGCCGGTGGCCCTGGCCGAAGGCATGGCGGTGGCGCGGCGGCTGTTCAAGCCCGAGCAGTATCGACTGGTGGATTACCGGATGATCCCCACCGCCGTGTTCAGCCTGCCGAACATCGGCACGGTGGGCCTGACCGAAGAGCAGGCCCGGGAGGAGGGGCACGAGGTTCAGATTTTTGAAAGCCGTTTCCGGCCGATGAAGCTGACCCTCACCGACTGCCAGGAACGCACCTTGATGAAACTGGTCGTCGATGCCAACACCGATAAAGTCTTGGGCTGCCACATGGTCGGACCGGACGCCGGGGAAATCGTCCAAGGCTTGGCCATCGCCCTCAAGGCCGGCGCCACCAAGCGCGACTTCGACGAAACCATCGGCGTGCACCCAACTGCCGCCGAAGAATTCGTGACGATGCGTACCCCCGTCGCCTGACGCAGCTATATCCGCTGCATAGAAGCTGCGATCTTTCTACCGACACTTGAGCCCCAAGCGAAAGATCAAAGATCGCAGCCATCCCCACCTCCTACAGATTTCTTCTATCTATATAGATTCCTGATAGCCAAAACCAATCATTCGCATCAGGTTTGCCAATGAGCCAGCCTGGAGATGAGTGGGTAAGATCCTCTCCATCAACTTTTCAACCCTGACGGAGAAACATCGATGCCTATCATCAACAGCCAAGTTAAACCGTTCAACGCCACCGCTTTCAAAAACGGCGCTTTCGTCGAAGTCTCGGACGCCGACCTGAAAGGCAAGTGGTCTGTCGTGTTCTTCTACCCGGCTGACTTCACCTTCGTCTGCCCAACCGAACTGGAAGACCTGGCCGATAACTACGCCGAATTCCAGAAACTGGGCGTCGAGATCTACAGCGTTTCCACCGACACTCACTTTGCCCACGCGGCCTGGCACAACACTTCGCCAGCCATCGGCAAGATCCAGTACACCATGATCGGCGACCCGACCCACGTCATCTCCCGCAACTTCGACGTGCTGATCGAAGAAGTCGGCCTGGCTGACCGCGGTACTTTCGTGATCAACCCAGAAGGCCAGATCAAGATCGTTGAAATCAACGACGGCGGTGTAGGCCGTGACGCTTCCGAGTTGCTGCGCAAGATCAAGGCCGCTCAGTACGTTGCCGCTCACCCAGGCGAAGTCTGCCCAGCCAAGTGGAAAGAAGGCGAGGCCACCCTGGCTCCGTCCCTGGACCTGGTCGGCAAGATCTAAACCGGTGAGTCATCCGAGGGCGATCCGCTCTTAATCAAGTAAGCCGCTTCGCCCCACAAAACGCCCGGGCGAGATTCGCTCGGGCGTTGTTTTTTCTGAAATTAAAAAATGGAAATCGCCCGTATGTTGGACGCCAATCTTAAAGCTCAGTTGAAGTCATACCTGGAACGGGTCACCCAGCCGATCGAGATCGTCGCCTCCCTCGACGACGGTGCGAAATCCCAGGAAATGCTCGCGTTACTCCAAGACGTTGCCAGTCTTTCCCACCAGATTACGTTGCTCGACAACGGCACCGATGCGCGCAAGCCTTCGTTTTCGTTGAACCGCCCGGGAGCCGATATCAGCCTGCGTTTCGCCGGCATTCCCATGGGGCATGAATTCACTTCGCTGGTGCTGGCCCTGCTGCAAGTCGGGGGCCACCCGTCGAAGGCCAGTGTCGAAGTCATCGAACAGATCCGCTCGCTCAAGGGCGAGTTCAACTTCGAGACATATTTCTCGCTGTCGTGCCAGAACTGCCCGGACGTGGTCCAGGCGCTGAACCTGATGGCGGTGCTGAACCCGAACATTCGCCACGTCGCCATCGACGGCGCGCTGTTCCAGGCCGAAGTCGATGAGCGCCAGATCATGGCCGTGCCCAGCATTTACCTGAACGGCGTGAACTTTGGCCAGGGCCGCATGGGCCTGGAAGAGATTCTCGCCAAGATCGATACCAGCGGTATCGAACGCCAGGCCGAGAAAATCAGCGCCAAGGATGCCTTTGATGTGCTGGTGGTCGGCGGTGGCCCGGCCGGCGCTTCGGCGGCGATCTACGCGGCCCGTAAAGGCATTCGCACCGGTGTGGCGGCCGAGCGTTTCGGCGGCCAGGTGCTCGACACCATGGCCATCGAGAATTTCATCTCGGTCCAGGAAACCGAAGGGCCGAAACTGGCCGTCGCCCTGGAAGAACACGTCAAGCAGTACGACGTGGACATCATGAACCTGCAACGTGCCGACGGCCTGGTGCCGGGCAAGGACGGCGGGCTGCATGAAATCAAGTTCGCCAGCGGTGCGAGCCTCAAGGCCAAGACCGTGATCCTGGCGACCGGTGCCCGCTGGCGCGAAATGAACGTGCCGGGCGAGCAGCAATACCGCAACAAGGGCGTGGCGTACTGCCCGCACTGCGACGGCCCGCTGTTCAAGGGCAAGCGCGTGGCGGTGATTGGCGGCGGTAACTCCGGCGTCGAAGCGGCGATCGACCTGGCCGGTATCGTCGCCCACGTCACCTTGCTGGAGTTCGATGTGCAATTGCGTGCCGACGCGGTATTGCAGCGCAAACTGCACAGCCTGCCGAACGTGACGGTGATCACCAACGCCCAGACCACCGAAGTGACGGGGGATGGGCAGAAGGTCAACGGCCTGCGCTACAAGGACCGTCCGAGCGGTGAAGTGCGCGACGTGGCGCTGGAAGGGATCTTCGTACAGATCGGCCTGTTGCCTAACACCGATTGGCTCAAGGGCACCGTCGAGTTGTCACCCCGTGGCGAGATCATCGTCGATGCCCGTGGCGAAACCTCGATCCCTGGCGTGTTCGCCGCCGGTGACGTGACCACCGTGCCGTACAAGCAGATCGTGATCGCCGTGGGCGAGGGCGCCAAGGCTTCGCTGAGCGCCTTCGACCACCTGATCCGCACCTCCGCGCCGGCCTGAACAACCAATAGCGGAAAACACAAAACCCCATGAGCCATTGGCTCATGGGGTTTTTTATCTGCGCATTCTGTGGCAGACGTGGTATTCACCCTACTAGATCGAGTTGCCTCCTTCGCGAGCAAGCCCGCTCCCACACTGGATCGCTGTCGTACGCAAAACCTGTGAACGACACGGTCCAGTGTGGGAGCGGGCTTGCTCGCGAAGAGGCCCTCAAATCCAGCATCACCGTCGACAGGTAAACAGCTATCGAGCTATCACAATGGACGGTGGTGAGGTTTACAACGGCGCAGGCTGGATGATCTCGACCCAGTAGCCATCCGGGTCCTTGATGAAGGCCAGGCTTTTCATGCGTCCGTCGCTCAGGCGCTTTTGGAAGTCGCAGCCCAGTGCTTCGAAGCGCTCGCAGGCTGCGACGACGTCCGGTACCGAGATGCAGATATGGCCGAAGCCGCGAGGGTCGGTGTTGCCGTTATGGTAGGCGAACGCCGGGTCGCTTTCGGTGCCGTGGTTGTGGGTCAGTTCCAGGATGCCAGGGATCGACTTCATCCATTCGGTACGCGCCGCCGCGTCCGCCGGGATCTGATGCTTGTCCACCAACGCCAGGAAATACAGGCTGAATTCGGCTTCCGGGAAGTCGCGCTTTTCCACCAGCGAAAAACCCAGCACGCGGGTGTAGAAATCCAGGGACTGGGTGATGTCCTTGACTCGCAGCATGGTGTGGTTGAAGACGAACTGGGCCGTGGCGGCGTCAGGTTGGGCGGTGACGCCAGGGAAAGTATTGAGTTCGTGCAGGCTCATGGGCCCTCCGGAAAAAAGTGGGGCAAACGGCGTCGCAAGCGTGGTCGCGACGGTTCCTGGGCTTGCGTCAACGGCTTCCTTGCAGCTGCGCCCATGATACGCAAGGGACACGGTGTCGCCAAACCGCGCGCGGCTATTGCCTGGTTCTGCCTCGGCCTTCAGACTTCACGCTTCGTCCTTGAGTGCCAACGCAATGATTCGACCGTTCCTTTCGCTGTTTGTCCTGCTGCTGGTGAGCGTCGGCGGCGTCCAGGCGTCCGAACCGCAAATTACCTGGCCCCAGGGCTGGGTCGTCGAACCGCTGCCGGCGCAGGCATCGACCTCGGCAGCCCCGGGAACCCTGCGCCAACGGGCAACCAAGAGTGATCCGGCCGGCAATGCCATGATGGTCTTGGAACTGACCACGACCCCCGTTGCCCCCGATCACCAAGTCAACTTGCAGGGCGTGTTGCTGGAAATGCGCAAATCAATCCAGAAGGATTTTTTCCAGGGCGGTTATCAAAGTGTGTGCACTAAGGTGCATGCTTCCATGTTAGGGGGCGTAACTGCATTGGAAACCACTTGCACGATCACGCAAAACGGACGACATGTATTGTCTCAGGCACTCGTCGCGGCACTAAATGAGGGCAAGGCTTATGTGCTGTCCTATGCCGGGCAGGCGCAGGCGTTTGTTGAAAGCCAGGATGAAATACAGTCGCTGCGAAACAGTTTGAAACTATGATGCCTTCAACGTAATACCCCAAAGGGGTTAACCCTAAAGTTTAGTCCATAAAAAAGCCCTGAATATTCAGGGCTTTTTGGCCTGGGCTGTCAACGCACTGTCAACCACGCAACCAAGAATCAACAGTCGCTGCACCGTATTGTTCTTTCCAGGCTTTCAGGCCGCGGTGATTGCCGCCCTTGGTCTCGATCAACTCACCGGTGTGCGGGTTCTGGTAGACCTTCACCACGCGCGCACGACGGGTCTTGGTAGGCTTGGTCGACTGCAGGCTTGCCTTGGACGGGTTCGGGTCGAGGATCGCGACGATGTCGCGCAGGTTCTTGCCGTAGGTTTTCATCAGTCCCTGGAGCTTTTCCTCGAATTCGATTTCCTTCTTGAGCCCGGCATCGTTCTTCAGCGATTCCAGCTGCTTGAGCTGTTCTTGAAGGGCCTTTTCGGCTGCACGAAATTCAGCGAGTCTGGACAAAATGATTACTCCAATCAAAATATTTGGCTGATACCAACCGCAAACAAAGCTATAAGCCAAGCGCCTTGAAGCGACTCGGTGTTAATGACTCTCTCCTGTTATGTGGCACAGGTAGAAAAATTGTAGTAGTTAATCCGGAAAGTGTAAATCGTAACTTTTTCGTTATGTAACAACAGCAAGCGTTTTATCAATGGGCAGGTCGTCGTCAATAGATCGACGGCAGTTAACTGCCATTAGTGCCGGTCAACGCCTCAGCGAATGCCTGCCCGCTAATGGGGCGACCAAATAGATAACCCTGCAGAAAGTTAACCCCATTTGCGCTCAGGTAGTCGCTCTGTTCGACGGTTTCGACGCCCTCGGCCACCATGTCCAGATCCAACTTGCCCGACAGTTCGATGATGCTATCAAGGAGGTGACGCGACAGCGCGTCGGCACCGATCATCGCGACAAAACTCTGGTCAATCTTCAGAAAATCCACGTTGAACTGGCGCAAATACGCCAGGCTGGAATGGCCGGTGCCGAAATCGTCGAGCGCGATCTTGACCCCCAGTTCTCGCAGTAGGTCGAACAGTTGCCGGGTCACGGGCGTCGGTTCGATCAGCTCGCGTTCGGTCAACTCCAGCACCAGGGTTATCGCACCCGGCGCGAAGGCGCCGAGAAACTCGCGACAATCGTCCACCAGCGCCAGGTCCTGGCAGTGGCGGGCGGTAATGTTGATGCCGACGTGAAACGGCGCTTCGAGTCGTGGCGCGAGCGGCACCAGCAGGCGCATGGTCTGCTGCATCAGCGCACGGGTCATCGGCACGATCACGCCGCTGTGTTCGGCGAAGGGAATGAACAGGTCCGGACGGACCAGGCCTTCCTTGGGGTGGTTCCAGCGCATCAGCACCTCGACACCGGCCCAGCGTTTGCTGTCGCTGTGCACGACTGGTTGCAGGTAGGGCACGAACTCGCCGGCTTCCAGCGCCCGTTGCAGTTCACGGCTGGGAGACGAGGCGCGCTTTTGCAGCCAGTGTCCGAGTGTCCCCGCCACAGCGCCAAAGAAGATCAGCAGGCTGAACAGTGGAGGATATTCCCTGGCCATGTAGCGCCAGGTTTCACCCTCCTCGAATCCGGCTTCCACATGAAAGGGGTAGCGCGATGAGCCCAGCTCGCTCTGGGCCACCGGCAGCCCGGGCAAGGGCGCTGGCCGGACCTTGCCGTCCGCCGCCAGCCAATTCGGGCCGATTTGCAGCCGCAGCCGGGTCTGGCCGCCGATCAGGCGCAGGACATTGGCCAAGTGATACCCATCAAGTGTGGCCAAGGCGCCTTGCCGACCCTCATTGAGCCTGTAGATCAGCAGTGCGGTATCCGGCGTAACCGGGTTGCCATCCATGAGCCACAGCGTGCCCTGATGATAGTCGCTCGGGTTGACCCGTTCTTCGAAGGCGCCGAACAGCGAGCTGCAATACAGGCTGTCGTCCCAGATCAGGTTGGTCGAGCGGACAAATGGCCGGCGCGTCACTTGTTCGCGTAGGGCCAGCTTCACCGCTTCGCAGGGCTGGCCGGCCAGGGGCAACAATTCACGGGCCGCCATGGCGGTGTTGTCGAGCATCAGCTCAATCTGCCGGACCAGTTCCTCGGCGGTCTGCCGGGTGTGTTGCGCCAGCGTCCGTTCGGCCTGCATGTACAAAATAGCCAGCCCTGACAGCATCGGCACCAGGCCGCACAGCAGGGTGACCAGGTAGCGGCGGGGCCGAGTGTGCGAGCGGGTGGTGGTCAGGGGCATCGGCACGACCTGATGAAAAAGGGGGTAGGGGGGAAGCATTGGATGCCGACCATGATAGATGGCCTGTCGGTGACTTGCTGGCACCAGTGTGACTGTAGGAGCAAGGTCTGTGGGAGCAAGGCTTGCCCGCGATGAACGATCATGCGGTCCACCTGGAGAACCGAGGTGCCTTCATCGCGAGCAAGCTTTGCTCCCACAGGTTCAATGCCAGGCTCCCCCAGGTTTGATGCCGGGCTCATGACTGCCGGGCCAGTTCGATGAACGCCAGGGTGGCGGGCGAGGCCTGGCGGCTGTCCAATACCGCCAGGCCGATCTGGCGCGGCACCCGGGGCGACAAGGGCCTGGCGACGTAACCAGGGTTCCTGTCATCTGGCAACGACCCTTCGGACACCACGCTCACCGCCTCGCCACG
This sequence comes from Pseudomonas sp. SWRI179, assembly GCF_014268705.1. Classification (NCBI taxonomy): domain Bacteria; kingdom Pseudomonadati; phylum Pseudomonadota; class Gammaproteobacteria; order Pseudomonadales; family Pseudomonadaceae; genus Pseudomonas; species Pseudomonas sp. SWRI179. Next base: position 77,056 of record NZ_JABWRA010000019.1, read on the forward strand.
CCTGACGACATCCAGGGTGCTGAGCAATTGCGAGCAACGCAAACGCACGTTCGGTGTCAGCCGGGCGGCATTGAACAGGCGCGTGACCAACTCCGACGATCCCGCCTCGGTGAGCACGAAGGGGTCGTTGCACAGGTCCGCAAGGCTTAGGCTGGCCTGGGCGGCGAGGGGGTGTGCGGTGGGCAGCAGGGCGACCATCTGATCTTCCATCAGCATGAACGTATCGAAACGCTCCTCGGGCAGCACCACGAAACCGACATCGATCCGCCGTTCGTCCAGCCATTGGACCACCTGCCTGTCGGGCCCTTCATCAATGTGCACTTCGATGCCGGGGTGCAAGGCTCGATAGCGCCGCAGGATCCCGGGCAGCAGTTTCATCGATGACGTCGGCCCGAACGAGCCGATGCGCAACGTGCCCCGGCGCATGCCCCGGGCATCGGCGGCTTCCTGGCGCAAGGTGTTCGCCAGCCCGAGCATGGCCCGGGCCCGCAGCAGCAATTGCTGGCCAATATCGCTGAGCTCCACCACCGACTGATGCCGCCTGAGCAATTCCACGCCCAGTTCTTGTTCCAGGGATTTGATGGCGTGGGACACCGCGGATTGACCAATGCCCAAGCGCGTGGCCGCAGCGGTGAAGCCACGCAGTTCGGCGACCAGGGAGAAGATTTCGAGTTGGGTGAGGGTCATGAGGGATTACTCATTTTACGATGATCGGACATGAGCCGAACAATACGGCATCCCAACCGTACACGGAACCGTGGCCCAGGCGCTTTTCCGTGGCGAGGGAGCTTGCTCCCGCTGGACCGCGCAGCGGGCCCATTGCGGGTGAATCAGAGGGCCGCTTCGCAGCCCGGCGGGAGCAAGCTCCCTCGCCACAGGTCATTCGTCTTATTTCAATGTGGTGAAACCATGAAAACCCTCGAACAAGCCGTCCCAATCCCCTCGGACCTGCCGGTCTACCTGAAGCTCGCCATGGTCACCATGATCTGGGGCGGAACCTTTGTGGCCGGCCGGATCCTTTCCGATGCCCTGGCACCGATGTTTGCCGCCAGCCTGCGTTTCCTGCTGGCAAGCATCGCGCTGCTGGTGTTTCTCGCGTTGGCCGGGATTGCGCTGGTCCGGCCCAGTGTGAAGCAAGGGCTGCAGCTGGCTGCGCTGGGGTTCTTCGGGATCTTTTTCTATAACCTGTGTTTCTTCTACGGCTTGCAGTACATCAATGCATCCCGGGCCTCGCTGATCGTGGCGTTGAATCCGGCGGTGATCGGGCTGGCGTCCTGGTGGCTGTTCAAGGAACGGCTGAGCCGCTTGAAAGTGGCCGGCATCGTGCTGTGCATCGGCGGGGCGGGATTGGTGATCGTCAGTCGTGATCCGTCCTTGTTACAAGGCGCGGCGCAGGCCTGGATCGGCGACCTGCTGATTTTTGGCTGTGTGCTGGGCTGGGGAATCTATTCGCTGTTTTCGAAAAAACTCAACGAAAGCCTCGGCCCCTTGCAGACCGTGACCTGGTCGATTCTGCTGGGCACGCTGATGTTGTGGCTGGCCTGCGCGGCGGCGGGGGAGATTCGTCTCCAAGCCCTGGGCGGGCTGGACGTGGAGCAATGGTTGAGCCTGTTGTACCTCGGCGTGCTGGGCTCGGCCCTGGCATATATCGCCTGGTACGACGGCATTCGTCGGATCGGCGCGACCCGCTCCGGCGTATTTATCGCGCTCAATCCGCTGACGGCGGTGCTGCTGGGCGCGCTGTTGCTGGACGAACGGCTCACGGCGTTGATGTGCGTCGGTGGGGCCGTGATTCTGCTGGGCATCTTCCTCTGTAACAAACCCCTTGCGCGGTCGAAGGAAAAGGCGATTTGATACAGGAGGCGGACAAATTCGGTTACGCTGTGTAGAATCGATTTACGCATATAAGAATAACGTCTTCTGGCAGCAGAAGCCTCGCCCGCAAGAGCCTTGGGTCGACAATGAAGATACTTGGGTTTCAACTGATCTACGGCGATTTCCTCGCCCGCAGCGTTCGTGGCATTTCCTGCGCGCCGCCCCGTGCCCTCAGCACTGCCTGCAACTAACGTTTTTTTTGTTAATTGACCCGCATGATGAGGCGCCGACATGGCAGATCTATACGAAAACCCCATGGGCCTGATGGGCTTCGAATTCATTGAGTTCGCATCCCCGACCCCCAACACCCTGGAGCCGATCTTCGAGATCATGGGCTTCACCAAGGTGGCCACCCACCGGTCCAAGAACGTGCACCTGTATCGCCAGGGCGCGATCAACCTGATCCTCAACAACGAACCCCACAGCGTCGCTTCGTACTTCGCTGCCGAGCACGGCCCGTCGGTGTGCGGCATGGCGTTCCGGGTCAAGGATTCGCAGCAGGCCTACAAGCGCGCCCTGGAACTCGGCGCCCAGCCGATCCACATCGAGACCGGCCCGATGGAGCTGAACCTGCCGGCCATCAAGGGCATCGGCGGCGCGCCGCTGTACCTGATCGACCGTTTTGGCGAAGGCAGCTCGATCTATGACATCGACTTCGTGTTCATCGAGGGCGTTGATCGCAACCCGGTGGGGGCGGGCCTGAAGATCATCGACCACCTGACCCACAACGTTTACCGCGGGCGCATGGCCTACTGGGCCGGCTTCTACGAGAAACTGTTCAACTTCCGTGAGATCCGCTACTTCGACATCAAGGGCGAATACACCGGCCTGACCTCCAAGGCCATGACCGCGCCGGATGGCATGATCCGCATCCCGTTGAACGAAGAGTCGTCCAAGGGCGCCGGGCAAATCGAAGAGTTCCTGATGCAGTTCAACGGCGAAGGCATCCAGCACGTGGCCTTCCTCACCGATGACCTGATCAAGACCTGGGACCAGTTGAAAAGCATCGGCATGCGCTTCATGACCGCGCCGCCGGACACTTACTACGAAATGCTCGAAGGCCGCCTGCCGAACCACGGCGAACCGGTGGATGAACTGCAATCGCGGGGCATTCTGCTGGACGGTGCTTCCGAGCAGGGTGATAAGCGCCTGCTGCTGCAGATCTTCTCGGAAACCCTGATGGGGCCGGTGTTCTTCGAGTTCATCCAGCGCAAGGGCGACGATGGTTTTGGCGAAGGCAACTTCAGGGCGCTGTTCGAGTCGATCGAGCGTGACCAAGTGCGTCGTGGTGTGCTCGCGACCGAGTAAGGCCTGATGAAAAAAGCCCGTCCGGCAGTGATGCCGGGCGGGTTTTTTTTGTTGCCGATGCAGTCCCGAATGTGGGAGCGGGCTTGCTCGCGAAAGCGGTGTATCAGTCGATATAAATGGCGCCTGACACGCCGCTTTCGCGAGCAAGCCCGCTCCCACAGGTTCGATGCAGGCTCAGGTCCTGCGCCGCTGCCGTACCAAGTGCTTGAACCCTTCGAACACCAGCACCGCCACGGCCATCCAAATGGGGATATAGGTCAGCCATTCCTCGGCCTTGATGCTTTCCCCCAGCAACAGCGCAACCCCCAGCAGCAACACCGGTTCCACATAGCTCAACAATCCGAACAGGCTGAATGGCAGCAACCGGCTGGCGACGATGTAGGACACCAGCGCGCTGGCGCTGATCACGCCGAGCAATGGAATCAGCCAGGTCAACCGCGGGTATTGATCGAACACGGCGAAACCTTGTTCGCCGCTTTGCACGAACCACAGTGCCACGGGCAACATCAGCGTCATGTCCAGCCAGAGCCCGCCGAGGTTGTCGGTCTTGATGCGTTTGCGCAGGATGAAATAGATCGGATAGCCGATCACCACCAGCAACGTTGCCCAGGAAAAACCACCCACTTGGTACAACTCGTTGAACACGCCGAGGGTGGCGAAGAACACCGCGACTTTCTGCAGATAGGAAAGGCGCTCGCCATAGACGAGCCGCCCGGTGAGGACCATCGACAGCGGCAACAGGAAGTACCCCAGCGACACGTCCAGGCTGTAGCCGTTGAGTGGCGCCCACATGAACAGCCACAGTTGTGCGCCCATCAAGGCCGATGACGCTATCGCGCCCAGCAGCAAGCGCGGTGTGCTGATCAAGCGTGCAACCAGATCCGAAACGAGCTTCCATTCACGGGAAATCAGCATGAACGCGGTCATGCACGGCATCGTCAACAACATCCGCCAACCGAAAATCTCCAGGCCGGTCAGTGGCGTGAGCAACGAGGTGTAGTAATACATGACGGCGAACAGCGCAGAGGCCGAGACCGATAGAGCGATGCCTTTGGACACGGATGCCTCTTGTTATTGGAATTGCAGCACGATACGGAAAGCCGTTTACCCGTGGCGAGGGAGCTTGCTCCCGCTGGGTCGCGTAGCGGCCCCAAAAGAGCGACTGCTGCGCAGCCGAGCGGGAGCAAGCTCCCTCGCCACAGTCTGTGCATGTTACGACGTACGCGGCACTCGCCCAGGCACGAAATGACTCACATCATTGAACCCCGGCGTCGAAGCGTGCCCCGGCGTCACCAGCGAATCGATGAAGGCTTCATCTTCCGCGCTGATCTTCACCGCTTGCGCCTTGATGTACGAATCCCATTGTTCCTCGGTGCGCGGTCCGACGATGGCCGAGGTCACGGCGCTGTTGTTCAGCACCCAGGCGATGGCGAACTCGACGATGCCCACGCCTCGGCCCTGGGTGTACTGCAGGATTTGCTGGGCAATGCGCAGGGATTCGACCCGCCATTCGGTTTCCAGGATGCGTTTGTCCTGGCGGCCGGCGCGGCTGTTGGCGTCCGGCGCCACGTCCGGCGCGTACTTGCCGCTGAGCACGCCACGGGCCAGGGGGCTGAACGGCACCACGCCGAGGCCGTAGTTCTGGGCCGCGGTGATCTGCTCGGTTTCCGCCTGGCGATTGACGATGTTGTACAGCGGTTGGCTGATCACCGGCCGGTCGATGCCCAGGCTGTCGGCGATCCGTATCACTTCGGCGATGCGCCAGCCACGGTAGTTCGACAGGCCCCAGTAGCGGATCTTGCCCTGGCGAATCAAGTCGCCAATGGCCGACACGGTCACGTGCAGCGGGGTGTTGTGGTCTTCGCGGTGCAGGTAATAGATGTCCAGGTAATCGGTGCCCAGGCGCGTCAGGCTGGCCTCGATGCCATTGAACAGATGCTTGCGGCTCAGGCCGCTGCGGTTGGGCACGCCGTCCGGCGGGCCGAAGCCGACCTTGGTGGCCAGCACCCATTCCTGGCGGTGACGGGCGATCGCCTCGCCGACGATCTCTTCGGAACGGCCGTTGGTGTAGACGTCCGCGGTGTCGATGAAATTGATGCCCTGGTCCCAGGCCTTGTCGATGATCCGCAGCGAATCCTCGGCGCTGGTCTGTTCGCCGAACATCATCGTGCCCAGGGTCAACGTCGAGACTTGCAACCCGGAATGGCCTAGCGTGCGGTAGCTCATGACAAGATCCTTTTATCCTTGGGAAAGGTCCAATCAAATACCAGAACCGCCGCGTGGATCCAACCGATTTCTCAACCCCTCACCCATCAACTGTGGGAGCGGGCTTGCTCGCGATAACGTCAGGTCAGCCAACATTGATATCGACTGATACACCGTCATCGCGAGCAAGCTCGCTCCCACAGTGGGTCTGTGTTGTATGCAGATCCTGAGGTTACACAGGCCCATGTGGGAGCGAGCCTGCTCGCGATGAGGCCGGCCGCTTCAACCTGAATTTCCCTGGAAAACCAGTTTTTGTAATCTTGAACAATAATGCCCAGTGTCTTTTGTGCGGCGGACCGGCGGACCGGCGTCACGGCTGCGGTCAGCTGGCAGCATGCAGTGCATCGGAACCGGAGAATAATATGAAAATAATCATCGCCCCCGACTCGTTCAAGGACAGCCTCAGCGCCCAGGGCGTCGCCGATGCCATCGCCCAAGGGCTGGCCGAGGTCTGGCCGGACGCGCAGTTGATCAAATGCCCGATGGCGGACGGCGGGGAGGGGACGGTGGAGTCGGTGTTGGCGGCCTGTCACGGTGAGTGGCGCCGCACCCGGGTCCGCGGTCCGTTGGGTGTCGCCGTCGAGGCTCGCTGGGGCTGGTTGGCCGAGAGCCGCACCGCGATCATCGAGATGGCCGAGGCCAGCGGTTTGCAATGGGTGCCGCCGGGGCAACGCGATGCCTGTTCCAGCAGCACCTACGGCACTGGCGAGCTGATTCGCGCGGCCCTCGATGCAGGCGCCGGGCGGGTGATCCTGGCGATTGGCGGCAGTGCCACCAACGACGGCGGTGCCGGTGCGATGCAGGCCCTGGGCGTGGCGTTGCTGGATGAGCAAAGCCAACCCCTTCCACCCGGAGGCCTGGCCTTGGCGAACCTGTCGCGCATCGACCTGAGCGGCCTCGACCCGCGCCTGGCCCAGGTCAGCTTCGAGATTGCCGCCGATGTCGATAACCCGCTGTGCGGCCCCCACGGCGCGTCTGTGGTTTTCGGTCCGCAGAAGGGCGCCACTGCCCAGCAAGTGCAGGCGCTGGACCGGGCCCTTGGGCATTTCGCCGAACAGTGCGCCCGGGCGTTGGCCAAGGATGTGCGCGACGAGCCGGGCAGCGGCGCCGCCGGTGGCCTGGGCTTCGCGGCCAAGGCGTTCCTGGGGGCGCAGTTTCGTACCGGGGTGGACGTGGTCGCCCAGTTGACCGGGCTGGCCGAAGCGGTCAACGGCGCCGACCTGGTGATTACCGGCGAAGGCCGTTTCGATGCCCAGACCCTGCGCGGCAAGACCCCTTTCGGCGTGGCCCGCATCGCTCGCGAGCATGGCGTACCGGTAGTGGTCATTGCCGGCACGCTGGGGGAGGGCTACCAGGCGCTGTATGAACATGGCATCGACGCCGCCTTCGCCCTGGCAAGCGGGCCGATGACCCTGCAAGAAGCCTGCACCGACGCCCCGCGCCTGCTGAGCGAGCGCGCCCGGGACATCGCCCGGCTTTGGCGGGTGGCCGCGCGGTAAGCTCGATAGGCACTTGGCCCAGGAGTAGGGTGAACCTGTGGCGAGGGAGCTTGCTCCCGTTGGGCTGCGAAGCGGCCCCAAATGGAAGTGCCGACCAGATGCATTGAAGTGAATGGTTTCAGGGCCGCTTCGCGCCCCAGCGGGAGCAAGCTCCCTCGCCACAAAAGCGCTGCGAGGGTGGCGTGGTGTGTGATTTGAGATAGGGTTGAGGCTGGATATCGCGCAATCAGGAGAGATACATGCGCTTCTCAGCTTTGACCCAACGCATCACCGGCGACGGTGCCGCCGCCTGGCAGATTCACGATCGGGCGCTGGCCATGCGCGAACAGGGCATGGATGTGTTGTTGCTGTCAGTAGGCGATCCGGACTTCGACACCCCGCGCGCCATTGTCGAGGCCGCCGTGGGCAGCCTGCGGGCCGGTGAGACCCACTATTCGGACATCCGCGGCCTGCACACCTTGCGGGCCAGCATTGCCCGGCGTCATCGCTTGCGCTGCGGCCAGCCGGTGGGGGCCGAACAGGTCGTCGTGCTGCCGGGCGCGCAGTGTGCGGTGTATGCGGTCGCGCAATGCCTGCTCAACCCCGGCGACGAAGTCATCGTCGCCGAGCCGATGTATGTCACCTACGAAGCGGTGTTCGGTGCCTGCGGCGCGAAAGCGCTGCCGGTGGCGGTCCGCCCGGAGAACGGTTTTCGGGTCGAGCCGGCGGACGTCGCCCGTCTTGTCACCCCGCGTACCCGGGCGATGCTGCTCAACAGCCCGAACAACCCATCCGGCGCCAGCCTGCCGATGTCCACTTGGCAAGCATTGGCGCGGTTGTGCATTGAACATGACCTGTGGCTGATCAGTGACGAGGTCTACAGCGACCTGCTCTACGACGGCGAACACATCAGTCCGGCCAGCCTGCCGGGCATGGCCGAGCGCACCGCGACGATCAACAGCCTGTCCAAATCCCACGCCATGACCGGTTGGCGGATCGGCTGGGTGGTTGGCCCCAAAGCCCTCACTGAGCATCTGGCGAACCTGTCGTTGTGCATGCTGTTCGGCCTGCCGGACTTCGTGCAGCGGGCAGCCCAGGTTGCCCTCGAGCAAGAATTGCCGGAAGTCGCGCAGATGCATGAAGAATATCGCCAGCGCCGCGACCTGGTTTGCGCCATGCTCGACGATTGCCCGGGGCTCAAGCCGGTGCGGCCCGATGGCGGCATGTTTGTGATGGTCGACATTCGCCAGACTGGCCTCGATGCTCAGGCGTTTGCCGAGCGCTTGTTGGACGATCACGGCGTGTCGGTATTGGCCGGCGAGGCGTTTGGGCCCAGTGCGGCGGGGCATATCCGCATCGGGCTGGTGGTCGATCAACTGAAACTGGCGGATGCGTGCCAGCGGATTGCTTCGTGTGCGGCGGATCTGCTACGGGCCCAGCGGTAAAGTTTTGTAGAGGCTGTGTGAAATTGTGTAAGGGTTTTGCTCGTGGATGAGCGGGGGCGTATATCCTTGGCAGCTTGATTCCTTGGTGACTGTAGTGACGCCTTCGCGAGCAAGCCCGCTCCCACAGTGGTCACGCGAACCCTGTGGGAGCGGGCTTGCTCGCGAAGGCGGTCTATTGGGCGCCACAGTACTTTTTCTGGAAACACCCATGCCCAACATCCTCCTGGTCGAAGACGACACCGCACTCTCCGAACTGATCGCCAGTTACCTGGAACGCAACGGCTATCAGGTCAGCGTGCTCAGCCGTGGCGATCATGTGCGTGAGCGGGCGCGGGTTGACCCGCCGGACCTGGTGATCCTCGACTTGATGCTGCCGGGGCTGGACGGCTTGCAGGTCTGCCGCCTGCTGCGGGCCGACTCGGCGACTTTGCCGATCCTGATGCTCACCGCCCGGGACGACAGCCACGACCAGGTACTGGGCCTGGAAATGGGCGCCGACGACTACGTCACCAAGCCTTGCGAGCCCCGGGTGTTGCTGGCGCGGGTGCGCACCTTGTTGCGCCGCAGCAGCCTCACCGAGCCGCAGACGGCCAACGACCGGATCCTCATGGGCAACCTGTGCATCGACCTCTCCGAGCGCACCGTGACCTGGCGCGGGCAGCCGGTGGAGTTGTCCAGTGGTGAATACAACCTGCTGGTGGTGCTGGCCCGGCATTCCGGCGAAGTGCTGAGCCGTGACCAGATCCTGCAACGCCTGCGGGGCATCGAATTCAACGGCACCGACCGTTCGGTGGATGTGGCGATTTCCAAGCTGCGGCGCAAGTTCGATGACAACGCCGACGAAGCCCGCAAGATCAAGACCGTGTGGGGCAAGGGTTATCTGTTCAGTCGTTCCGAGTGGGAATGCTGAGCCGATGTGGAAGCTGCTGATTCGTCTGTACCTGGTCACCATCGTCTCCTACAGCGCGGCGATCTACCTGATGCCGGAGCTGGTGATCCGCCTGTTCCAGGAGCGTTTCCTGACCTACAACCTCGATTATTCCCGGGGCCTGCAAACCCTGATGGTCAAGCAGTTCCGCGCCGTGCCCAGCGAGCAGTGGCCGGCGCTGGCGGCGCAGATGGACAAGGAGTTCGAGCCGCTGCGCATCGAACTGGCCGCGGTCGATGACGAGGGCTTCAGCGCCGATGAGCAGGCGCGTCTCAAGCGCGGCGAGAACGTGGTACGCCTCGGCGACTGGGCCTGGCGAACCCTGGCGGCGGCACCGCTGGACGAGCGCACGGCGGTGAAGATGGTCGTGCCGCCGGACCCGGCCGATGTCAGTTGGTTGTACTGGAGCATCAACGTGTTGATCGGCGCGACGATGCTGGCCTGCCTGTTGCTCTGGCTGCGGCCGCACTGGCGTGACCTGGAACGCCTCAGGCGCACCGCCGAACGTTTTGGTAAAGGTCATTTGGATGAGCGTACGCACATCGCTTCCAGCTCGAACATTGGCAGCCTGGCCCATGTGTTCGACACGATGGCGGGGGACATCGAGAATCTGCTCAACCAACAGAGGGACTTGCTCAACGCCGTGTCCCACGAATTGCGCACGCCCCTGACGCGGCTCGATTTCGGCCTGGCCCTGGCGCTGTCCGATGACCTGCCGGCGCCCAGCCGCGAGCGCCTGCAAGGGTTGGTGGCGCACATTCGCGAACTCGATGAGTTGGTGCTGGAACTGCTCTCCTACAGCCGTTTGCAAAACCCGCAGCGCCTGCCCGAACGGGTCGACGTGGCGCTGGACGAATTCATCGACAGCATCCTGGGCAGCGTCGACGAGGACTTGGCGGCGCCGGACGTGGTCATTGACGTGCTGTTGCACGGGGCGTTGGAGCGTTTCGTGCTGGACCCGCGCCTGACCGCCCGAGCGTTGCAGAACCTGCTGCGCAATGCCATGCGATATTGCGAAAAGCGCATCCAGGTCGGTGTGCTGGTCGGTGACCAAGGCTGTGAGATCTGGGTCGACGACGACGGCATCGGCATTCCCGACAGCGAGCGCGAGCGCGTGTTCGAACCGTTCTATCGCCTGGACCGCAGCCGCGACCGCGCCACGGGCGGTTTTGGCCTCGGCCTGGCCATCAGCCGCCGGGCCCTGGAAGCCCAGGGCGGCACGTTGACTGTCGAGGCTTCGCCACTGGGCGGGGCGCGTTTCAAGTTGTGGTTGCCGACACCGTCCTGAGCTTCCCCGCACTGTCTATTGCCCGACGCTGACCCTGTGGCGAGGGAGCTTGCTCCCGCTGGGCCGCCAAGCGGCCCCAAATGCGCCTCACCCAAACAACCCCGCCGCAATATTGATCGAAAACCCCAGGATCGCCGTGTTGAACACAAACCCGATCAACGATTGCGCCAGCACGATCTTGCGCAATTGCCGCGTGGCAACCCCCACATCCGAGGTCTGCACCGCCACGCCGATGGTGAAAGAGAAGTAGAGGAAGTCCCAATAGTTGGGCGTGGTCAGCCCTTCGGCAAACCGCAGCGCCGGCTCCTTGCCTTCCCAGGTGTAATACAACCGCGCGTAGTGAACGCTGAAAATCACCCCGATCAGCAACCATGAACCGATCACCGTCATCGCCGTGAAGCCGTAATGCAACAGCTTGCCGACGGCTTGCAGGTCGCGGCTGCCTGCCAGCTCGAAGGTGATGGTTGCCAGGCTGGCCAATGCCGCGACGCAGACCATCAGCAGCACCAGCCCGGCATTTTCATCTTCGATTTCGGCGATGCGCTTCACATCGGGCGCCTTGGCCCGCACGGTCAGCCAGAACATCAGCACCAGGTAGGTCCAGACCCCGGCATTCCAGCCGATCAGGACCTTGCTGATGATCGAGTCCACGGGAACCAGGATTCCCACCGCCAGGCCAAGGACCGTGGCGCTGGAAAGACGCGGGTGGGTGCGGGCGAGGAGGGGCATGGAGGCTCACTGTCCGGAAAAGAACCTAGTATGAGCCATCAGGCAACCGGCCGGCCGTCTATCGCGCTCGACTCGATCAATTGCACACCCGCTTCCTGCATCCGCCGGATCGCCGCCGCCAACGAGCCATCCTGATCGATGCTCGCTCCACAATGGATTTGCGATGAACGCATGCCTGATAGCTAGCCGGTTAACCTGTGGGAGCGAGCCTGCTCGCGAAGAGGCCAGCACATCCAACATCCCTGCAAGCTGGCCCACCGCCATCGCGAGCAGGCTCGCTCCCACAATGGATTTGCGGTGGACGCATGGCCGATGGCTAGCCGGTTAACCTTGTGGGAGCGGGCTTGCTCGCGAAGAGGCCGGCACATCCCACATCTATGCAAGCTGATCCACCGCCTTCGCGAGCAAGCCCGCTCCCACAGGCCATCTGCGGTGAGCAGATCGCGATGGCTCCCCAAAAAAATATTCACCCTGCTGCCGGTAGTGTCTTTCGTCGAAAATATTCCAGGTTTGATGGCTTTTTGACATTTGGTTCGTGCGTCCCAGCCACGATTCAGTACAATCGCCGGCCCCACCGGGCATGGAAGCCGTCCGGTTCTCCTGTTACGAGAAAAAACCATGCTCATCGGCAGTTATTCCCCCGCCCTTGTTTCGATTTCCTTGTTTGTTGCCGTGCTGGCTTCCTACACCGCGCTGGATTTGGCCGGGCGGATCGCGACCGCCAAGGGGCGCGCCGCGCATTTGTGGATGACCGGGGGCGCGCTGGCGATGGGAGTGGGCATCTGGTCCATGCATTTCATCGGCATGCTGGCGTTCACCTTGCCGATCGAGCTTGGCTACGACCTACCGATCACCGCGCTGTCGTTGCTGACCGCGATTCTTTCCAGCGGGTTTGCCTTGTGGCTGGTCAGCCAGCCGCGATTGCCGGCGTGGCAGTTGGCTTTCGGTGCGCTGATCATGGGCGCCGGAATCAGCGCCATGCATTACACCGGCATGGCCGCGCTGCGGATGCAGCCGGGCATTGATTACGACCCGACGCTGTTCGCCGCTTCGTTGGTGATTGCCGTCGGCGCGTCTGCCGCGGCGCTGTGGATTGCCTTTCGCCTGCGCCAGAACACCCCCCATGTGCGTCTGGCCCGGGCGGGCGCCGCGGTGATCATGGGCATCGCCATCGTTGGCATGCACTACACCGGCATGGCAGGGGCGCGCTTCAGCGAGGGCAGCTTTTGCGGCTCGCTGGATGGCTTGAGCGGCAAGGGCCTGGACAATCTGGTATTGATCACCACCCTGGCGGTACTGGCCATTGCCCTGCTGACCTCGATTCTCGATGCGCGCCTGGAAGCCCGCACCGCCGAGCTGGCCCAGTCCCTGACCCAGGCCAACCGGGAACTGACCCAGTTGGCCCTGCACGACCCCCTCACCGGACTGCCCAACCGTGTGCTGCTGGCCGATCGGATCGACCAGGCCATGCATCGGGTGCAAGAGCAGGGCGGTTGCTTCGCCTTGATGTTCATCGACCTCGACGGTTTCAAGCCAGTCAACGACGCCTTTGGTCACCACATGGGCGATCTGTTGCTGCGGGACGTGGCCCTGCGCCTGCGCGAAGACCTGCGCAGCCAGGACACCCTGGCGCGGATCGGCGGTGACGAGTTCGTGCTATTGGTGCAACTGGCCGAGCCCGACGATGCCCTGCGCCTGGCAGCCCGTCAGGTCGGCTTGATCGGGCGCACGTTCCGGGTGGCTGACCATGACTTGCAGATCTCCGCCAGCGTCGGCATCGCCGTTTACCCTGGCAATGGCCAGAGCGCCGAAGAGCTGTTGATGAACGCCGACGCGGCGATGTATCACGCCAAGGGCGCCGGCAAGAACGGCTACAGCTTTTTCGACGCCTCGATGAACAGCAACGCCCGCAAGCAATTGCAGTTGCTGCAAGATCTGCGCACGGCTGTCGAACAGCGGCAGTTCAGCCTGCATTACCAGCCCAAGTTCGATGCGGCCAATGGCCGTCCGGTCGGGGCCGAGGCTTTGTTGCGCTGGACCCACCCGACCCAGGGCCTGTTGATGCCCGACACGTTCATCGACCTGGCGGAAAAGACCGGCTTGATCATCCCCATCGGCGAATGGGTCTTGAACGAGGCCTGTCGGCAGATGCGCGAATGGTACGTGCTCGGTTATACCGACTGGCGCATCGCGGTGAACCTCTCGGCCTTGCAGTTCTGCCACACCGGTTTGGTCCAGAGCGTGGCCAAGGCGTTGGAAACGCATAAGCTGGCGGCCAACAGCCTGACCCTGGAAATCACCGAAACCACCGCCATGAGCGATGCGGACGCAAGCATGACGGTGCTGCAACAGCTGTCTGACATGGGCGTGGATCTGTCCATCGACGACTTTGGCACCGGCTATTCGAGCCTGATGTACCTCAAGCGCCTGCCGGCCAACGAGCTGAAGATCGACCGCGGCTTCGTGCGTGACCTGGAGCACGACAGCGATGACGCGGCCATCGTCTCGGCCATCGTCGCCCTCGGCCAGGCGCTGGGCCTGCGGATCGTCGCCGAAGGCGTGGAGACCGATGTGCAGCAAGACTTCCTGACCCAGCTGGGCTGCGATTCGCTGCAAGGTTACCTGTTGGGCCATCCGCTGCCGGCCGAGCGTTTCCTGCAGGAGATTCGCCAGGCCAAACGCCTGGCGGTGGTCTGAGACGCCCTCAGGGAACGATATCGAACGCCGTGCTACCCAGTCGCTCGCCGTTGACCAGCAGGTGAACGGCATGCCGGCCCGCGTAGTGTTTGCGGGTGGTCAGCTCGCGAATGTATTGGGAACGGCTGAGGTTGACGCGACCTTGGGCGGGCAGGTCGAAGGTCTTGAGCTTGAAGACCTTCGCCGAGGTGCCGCCCGAGGCCTTCACGTAGTCGATGGCGTAGTCGATCACCAGGCGCTGGCTCTGTTCGAGGGTTGATTGCACGGTGAAGGACAGCGTGACCTGTTCCCCCAGGCGAATCACCGCTGGCGTCACCTGCAAATCCAACACCTGGACCTGCGCCTTGCCGCCGGCGCCGATCACCCCCAGTGCCCTGGGGTTGCCTTGCTTGATCAAGCTACGCAGCGCATGCCGGGCGATCCACGCCGTGTGACGGTCGTGCAGTGGCCAGCCTTCGATCTGGTCCAGCACCCAGTCGGGATGCTGCTTGGTGACATCGTTGAGGTGGTTGGCCACGGATTTGCGCACATAAAGGCTGTCGTCGGCCTTGAGCGTGTCGAGGATCGCGGCGGCAAGGTCGGGGTTGGCCTGGATCGGCTCCAGGTGAAACGACCACGGCAGGCGGGGCCGGCTGCCTTCGCTGGCGAGGCGGCGCACGTGCTCGTTGGCGTCCAGCGCCCAGTCGTGCATGACTTTGAGGGTGCGTTCCAGGTCATCGCGCAGAAAGTGGCGCACGGCGAACTCCGACGAACCGAACCGGGTGAAATACTTGAGCGCGTCCAACGACACGTCGAAGTGCTGCCGGCCGTAGGACGCCACATAGTGCGGCAGGAACATGCTGACGAACATGCTGTTCAGGCGCGGGGCCAGGGCGCGCAGCACCTCCAGCGACGCCTCGTAATCGAGGGGCAGCACCGCGTGCAGGCACTCACTGACCCGGGCCATGCGCTGCATCACCGACAAATCGGCCAGCCCATCGTTGGCCATGTGCAAGAACGCCTTGGCGTCGAAGGCAGGGTACACCCCGCGCATTTCGCCGGCGATGTGCTCCAGGCGGGCGTTGTTGAAGATTTCCTTGAGGGCAGGGGAAGAGGTGGTGGTGCTCATGGTGGGTCCGTCCGGCGGGTGTTGGGCCAAGGCCCGTCACTATGCCATGCCAGGTACCACCTGTGGCGAGGGAGCTTGCTCCCGCTCGGCTGCGCAGCAGTCGCAAACCCGGTGAATGCGGTCTCACTGGATGAACGCGTTGCCTGGATTGGGGTCGCTGCGCAACCCAGCGGGAGCAAGCTCCCTCGCCACGGGGATATGGAGGGTTCCGAGATTCCAGGCACTACAGTAAACGGAATGATTCGCCGCCCGCGCAGTCCCAGATTCTAGTCTTTTGAATAATTTGGAGTTTTTCTATGCGCCAACCCACCCTGATCGCCAGCCTGTTCCTGATCGCCGGCCTCACCGCCTTTGGGCCTGTCGCGCAAGCGGTCGAGAAAACCGGTGACGCCCTGGAGCATTCGCCGAGCAATGGCCGCAGGTTGGTGGAGAACGACCGGGTACCGGCGGACTACCAGCGTGCGGACAGGGCCGTGAAAGACTGGAAGCAGAAGGAACTCGAGCAGCCGACAAACGACCAGCAATGGGTGCAGATCGACGACAAGTACTTGCTGATCGAAACCGTGTCCGGTGCCATCGTCAAGATCGTTCCGGCCACCCGTTAAAGCACTTCGCCTTTGTCCCACAAATGCACCAACTCGCCAGGTGCCCGGTCCTCGGGCACCTGCAGCACCATCTCGTCGTCCTGATCGTTGGCGCGATAACGCACCTCGATCTGGAAAAACCGCTGGTCCCCGCGCCCGGGCGTGGAGGAGGTCAGTGGCAGGCAGCCCTCCAGGACCGAGCAGATGCGGGTGCGCTGGTCGAGGTCGCACTGGGCGAACTCGATTTCCCGTGGCCGGGTCAGCGCATGGATGGCGGCCACGCCGCCCTGGCGCGACAGCCGTACCACGGCCTTGTCGTCGAGGTCTGGAAGGGTTTTCATCAGTTCTCCTGTGTCAGGTCGACGCCGACCTGGGCCCAGCCGTTCTGCACCGCTTGCACTTCCCGCGTGCCGAAGCGCTGGCGGGCGTGCTCGACAGTCAGGCGGGCGAAGGCGCTGAAGGACGCGTCATTGGCCAGTCTTCGGTCGCACAAGGTTTCATACCAGATCCGGCCGGCCTTTTCCCAGGCAAATCCGCCCAGCGTGGTCGCCGCCAGATAAAAGGCCCGGTTGGGAATGCCCGAGTTGATGTGCACGCCACCGTTGTCTTCACGGGTGATCACGAACTCGCGCATGTGCGCCGGTTGTGGGTCCTTGCCCAGCAACGGGTCGTCGTAGGCGGTGCCGGGGTTGGACATGCTGCGCAGGCCGTCGCCGTTGATCTTGTCGGTGAGCAGGTCGGCGCCGATCAGCCAGTCGGCCTGGTCGGCGGTCTGTTCGAGCACGAACTGCTTGACCAGCACACCGAACACGTCGGAGATGGACTCGTTCAGCGCACCGGACTGGTTGGCGTAGATCAACCCGGCTTCGCTTTCGGTGACGCCATGGGCCAGTTCGTGGGCCACCACGTCGAGGGAGCGGGTGAAGCGCTGGAAGATTTCGCCATCGCCGTCGCCGAATACCATCTGCGCGCCGTTCCAGAAGGCGTTTTCATAGCCCTGGCCATAATGCACGCTGCCCACCAGGGCGAAGCCTTTGTTGTCGATGGAGTCGCGCCCCAGGACCTTCCAGAAAAAATCATAGGTGGCGCCGAGGGCATCGTAGGCTTCGTCCACGGCCGGGTCGCCACTGGCCGGCTGGCCTTCCAGGCGTACCGGCTGGCCGGGCAGTTCCATGCGGTTCTGGGCGTCGTGCACGCTGCGTTGCGGGTGTCCGGCCTTGCCGGGCTTGGGCAGCGCGGCCGCGACGGGCGGGTGGCTGGGCGGTCCAGGGTTGTGCCGCAGGTTGCGCACGTGGGTCAAGGTGCCGAGGGCGCTGGAGCGTTGCTGCTCGGAGCCATGGGCAATGATGCGATTGAGGATGTACGGCGGAATGAAACCGTGGAGCGGGCGAGAGTCGATCATCAGAAAATCCTTATCTGAAATGCAGGGTCGATACCCATGTGAACCGAAGAGGCCGTTGCGGTTCCCTGGCCATGGCAGACAACGTTTGCCATGGGCCCTGATTTCTGCGAAAACCCCGCGCCTGGATCACACGAGGGATACGCCATGAATGAAGAACTGCAAATCATCGACCTGCAACAGGGCGACGGCAAAAGCGTAGTCAAAGGTGCGCTGATCACCACCCAATACCGCGGCACCCTTGAAGACGGCACCGAATTCGATTCGTCCTACAGTCGCGGTAAGCCCTTCCAATGCGTGATCGGCACCGGCCGCGTCATCAAGGGCTGGGACCTGGGCCTGATGGGCATGCAAGTCGGCGGCAAGCGCAAGCTGCTGGTGCCGGCGCACCTGGCCTACGGTGAGCGGTCCATGGGCGCCCATATCAAGCCCAACGCCAACCTCATTTTCGAAATCGAGTTGCTGGAAGTCCTGACCCGGGACGATTGAGGGGCGTGGAGCGGGTCAGGATCGCTCGCTGAACACTGGGATGCGTCCGTTGACCGAGGGACGGTAGCGCCAGGTCAACTGCTCCAATCCGGGTTCGCTTTCCAGAAGTACCGCCAGGGTGGCGTGGGCGATGCCCATGGCCAGGGTTTGGCCCGGACATTCATGACGGCCGCTGCCGAAGCTGAAACTGCGGCGGTTCGGTCGGTCGAGCAACAGCGTGTCCGGTCGTGGGTTGAGCTGCGGGTCGCGGTTGGCCGAGGCCAGCAGCACCAGGATCGTTTCGCCGGGGTTCAAGGCGCTGCCGAGGATTTCGCAAGGGGCGACGACGAAGCGGCGGGTGTTCTGCACGGGCGGGTCGAAACGCTGGACTTCGGCCAGCAACGGGCCGAGTTGTGCCGGATCGTCCCGCAGTGCCTGGCGCAACGCCGGGTCGCCGATCAGCGCCAGCAGCGCGTTGCCGATCAGGCCAGCCGTGGCTTCGTAGGTTTGCGAGAGCAGGCCGATCAGGTTGGCGATCTTGCTGTCCGGCGCCGTGTTTTCGAAGCCTTGATCAATGTGCGTCAACAAAGGGTTGTCCTGCGCCTCGATCCGTTCCTCGAACAACCTGGCCAGTTGCTCGCTGGCCCGGTGCGCCGCGTCCAGTTGCGGCGCCTGGCTCAGGGGCGACAGGCAGGCGACGAAGCTCCCTGTCAATTCGCTGATCAGGTGACTGTCCGTCGGGTTGAAACCCAGCAACGCCGCGACCACGCTGACCGGCCCGATGAACTGGGCCTGATGCAGGCCTTCGGCGCCGTCCCGGAGCAAGCGGGCCCTGACCCGTGCTTCGACCTGTCGGGGGGTGATGTCCTGCAACCCCGGCGCAATCACTGCCCTCGGGCACCGCTGGCGTTCACCTTCGTTCATGCGCATCAGGTGGCCGAACACGCGGCCGGCCGGCCCCGCGGCGATGGCCTTGGGCACGGGCTCGTGGGCCGGGCGCACGTGGCAATCGGGATGATGCAAGACTGCACACACTGCCTCGGCGCTGCTGGCGATCCACAGGTTCAGCCCGGGGTCGAAGGCCAGACCGCCGGCGGCGCGCAGGGTGGCGTAGAAAGGGTAAGGGTCGGGATGCGTCGCGGCGGTGATCGGGTCCATGAAGCGCTGCCTTGTTCGTGAGGAAGAAAGTGTTGCTACTATCTCCAGTCGATGCATGGCTTGATTCGTCAGGGAGCGAAATATGAACGCAGAACAGCATGATCTGGGTGTGTCCCACGTGGCCGCGGCCATCGCCGAGCCGGCCCGCACCCGAATGCTCTGTGCGCTGATGGACGGCCATGCCCGCACCAGTACCGAGTTGGCGAGCATCGCCGAGGTCAGCGCTTCAACCGCCAGCGCCCATCTGGCGAAACTCAAGCAGATGACCCTGGTGCGCCTGCATGTCCAGGGGCGGCATCGTTATTACAGTCTGGCGGACCCGCGCGTGGCCCAGGCACTGGAGGCGCTGATGGTGATCGGCCAGAGCGCCGCGCCGACCTTCACGCCGCGCACGCCGGATCGCCTGCAATTTGCCCGCACCTGCTACGACCACATGGCCGGCACCTTGGCGGTGCGCCTGCACGATCGCATGCTCGAGATGGGGTGGTTGGTGGAGGTGGAGGGCGAGGGTTATCGACTGAGTGAATCCGGCGAGGCGCTGTTCGACGGATTGGGTATCGATGTCCAGCGCCTGGCCACGCAACGCCGCCGATTTGCCTGCCCCTGCCTGGACTGGAGCATGCGCCGCCCGCATCTGGGGGGAGCCTTGGGCGCGGCGTTGCTGCAAGTGGCGATCAAGCGCAAATGGGTGATCCAGGATTTGGACAGCCGGGCGCTGGGAGTGACGGCCAGTGGTCGCAGGGAGATGGTGTCGCGGTTTGGGATCAATGCCGAAATCGACGTCAAACCCACTGGCGCTATCGCGAGCAAGCCCGCTCCCACAGTGGACCTGCGCTGAACACAAGACTCATGGCCACCCCCAAATCCCCTGTGGGAGCGAGCCTGCTCGCGAAGGGGCCTTCACATCCAACCTCCATGCAAGCTGATCCACCGCTTTCGCGAGCAGGCTCGCTCCCACAGTGGACCCGCGCTGAACACAAGACCCCTGACCACCCAAGATCCCTGTGGGAGCGAGCCTGCTCGCGAAGGGGCCTTCACATCCACCCTCCATGCAAGCTGATCCACCGCTTTCGCGAGCAGGCTCGCTCCCACAGTGGATCTGCGCTGAACACAAGACCCCTGACCACCCAAGATCCCTGTGGGAGCGAGCCTGCTCGCGATAGCCATTCCAGCACCACCCTCGTCATCCAGCCATGTGCCTGCGCCGATATTCATCCGGCGTGGTGCCCATCATTTTGCGGAACATGCTGATGAATGCCGAGGCGCTGCTGTAGCCCAGGTCCAGGCCGATGGTTTCCACGCTCTGGCCGCGTTCGAGCAGGGCCAGGGCCTCGATGACTTTCAGGCGCTGGCGCCATTCCACCAAGGACATGCCCAGGTCCCGTTGGGCCCGGCGCATCAGTGTGCGCTCGGTGGTGTTGGCGGCGCGGGCCAGTTGCGGCAAGGAACGCGGGTCGCTGGGGTTCGCCTCCAGGGCCCGCAATACGGGCCCCAGCAGTGGGTCATCGGAGAAAGGCAAGTAACTGCCGACATGGGGCGCTTGCGTCAGCTTGTCCACCAGCACCTGCAACAAGCGCTGCTGCTCGGGCGTCTGCGGTTGGCTCGGTGGGTCGCTGCGCAGCTCTTCCAGCAACGCGCGGATCAGCGGGCTCAAGGTCAGCGCGCAGGGTACCGCCGGCAGCGCAGCGCACAGTTCAGCCGCCAGGTACAGCGAACAATGGCAGGCCTCATGCCGATTGAAGCCCACGTGTTCCATGTCCGGCGGCAGCCAGATGCCGTACTGCGGTGGCGCCAGGTAATGGTGCTGGGCGATCTCGATTTCCATCACCCCACTGTAGGAATAGACGAACTCACCCCAGGCATGCCGGTGCCGCGGGTAAGTGGCGTGGGCCGGCATGCAGGCGCTGCGGAAGAAAATCGGCGAGGGCAGGGCCGCGTCGAACGGAGGAATCTTCAGGTGTTGGGCTGGAGGCTGCATATCGACCGCAATGGCGGATTACCGGGATGGCTTGTCGGGTAATCACTATATCCAGCAAAGGTGTCAGGCAGACAATCCTTTCATCTGTTATTTCTGCCCAAAGGACCTTTCCCATGACCACCCGCCGTGCCCTGGATGGCCAGGTCTGCGCCCTGATGACCGGCCTCTGTGCCATTTGGGGTTTCCAGCAAGTCGCGATCAAGGCCGGTGCCGTCGACATGGCGCCGATGCTGCAACTGGGCGTGCGCTCGGCCATCGCCGCGGTACTGGTCTGGCTGTTGGTGCTGGCCCGCGGTGAGCGTCTGTCCCTGACCGATGGCAGTTGGCGCCCCGGCCTGCTGGTGGGGTTGTTGTTTGCCTTGGAGTTCGTATTGGTGGGCGAAGGCCTGCGCCATACGACGGCTTCGCACATGGTGATTTTCCTCTACACCGCACCGATGTTCGCCGCCCTCGGCTTGCACTGGAAACTGCCGAGCGAGCGTCTCAAACCGGCGCAATGGTTGGGCATCGCCGTTGCATTCGGCGGGGTCGTGGTGGCCTTCAGTGGCGGCTCGGGTGCAGCGAACGGTAGCTCATTGCTTGGCGATGGCATGGGCTTGCTGGCGGGTGCGCTGTGGGGCGCAACCACGGTGACGGTTCGTTGTTCGCGGTTGACCGACGTACCGGCCAGCCAGACGCTGCTGTATCAATTGGTGGGCGCCGGGGTGCTGTTGATCGGAATGTCGGCGGTGCTGGGACAAACGACGATCAATCCCACGCCGCAACTCATCGCCAGTATGGCGTTCCAGGTGTTGCTGGTGTCCTTCGCCAGTTTCCTGGTCTGGTTCTCCCTGCTACGCCGTTACCTGGCTTCGCAACTGGGGGTGCTGTCGTTCATGACGCCGCTGTACGGCGTCGGATTTGGCGTCTGGTTGCTGGATGAGCCGCTGGAGCCGAACTTTATCGTTGGCGCGGTGATGGTGCTCGGCGGGATCTTGCTGGTCAGTGGTTACGGATGGTTTCGCCAGCGTTGGGGGCGATGGCCGGTTTTACGGCGCGAGTAACTGAGCGAAGTGAAGTGTAAAAAAAGCCCACCCCTGCAAGAACAGGCGTGGGCTTTTTGTTACTGACCTCACCACTCAGTCAGGTGTGGCCACAAAAGCTTTGGCTCAAACCTTGACGATCCAACCCGCCGGCGCTTCCACGTCGCCGGTCTGCACGCCGGTCAGCTCTTTGTAGAGCTTCTGGGTGATCGGGCCGACTTCGGTTTCGCTGTGGAACACGTGCAGCTTGTCCTTGTAGCTGATGCCGCCAATTGGCGTGATCACCGCAGCGGTACCGCAGGCGCCGGCTTCCTTGAAGTCCGCCAGTTTGTCGATGAACACGTCGCCTTCGATCACTTCCAGGCCCAGGCGCGATTTGGCCAGTTCGATCAGTGACAGGCGGGTGATGCCCGGCAGGACCGAAGGGGAATTGGGGGTGATGAATTTGTTGTCGTGGGTGATGCCGAAGAAGTTGGCCGAGCCGACTTCCTCGATTTTCGAGTGGGTCAGCGGATCCAGGTAGATGCAGTCGGCGAAACTGGCCTTCTTGGCCTGGGAACCGGGCATCAGGCTGGCGGCGTAGTTGCCACCGACCTTGGCCGCACCGGTGCCTTGCGGGGCGGCACGGTCGAAGCTGGAGATCAGGAAGTTGTGCGGGGTCAGGCCGCCCTTGAAGTAGGCGCCGACCGGGATGCAGAAGATCGAGAAGATGAACTCGGGTGCGGTGCGCACGCCGATGTTGTCACCCACGCCGATCACGAACGGGCGCAGGTACAGCGCGCCGCCGGTGCCATACGGCGGGATGAAGCGCTCGTTGGCGCGGACCACTTGCTTGCAGGCTTCGACGAACTGCTCGGTGTCTACGTGCGGCATCAGCAGGCGGGCGCAGCTGCGTTGCATGCGGGCGGCGTTCTGGTCCGGGCGGAACAGGTTGATCGAACCGTCCTTGCAACGATAGGCCTTCAGGCCTTCGAAGCACTGCTGACCGTAGTGCAGGGCAGTGGAGCCCTCGCTGATGTGCAGCACGTTGTCTTCGGTCAGGGTGCCTGTGTCCCAGGCGCCATCGCGCCAGTGCGACAGGTAGCGCTTGTCGGTCTTGATGTAGTCAAAGCCCAGTTTGTCCCAATTGATGCTCTCGTTACCCATGACACCCTCTATTTCCTGACAACCGTCGAAACGGTTCAAGGCTTCTGACGTTTTGAATGGGGACAACAATACTTCATTCCGGGGGTGTTTCGCAGCCTGCGCGATGAGGAGCAGGAGATATTTGCTGCCGACTCCCCGTGGCGAGGGAGCTTGCTCCCGCTCGGCTGCGAAGCAGTCGTATCCCGGTGAACGCGGTGTGACTGGATAATCCCGTCGCTTGGATTAGGGCCGCTTCGCAGCCCAGCGGGAGCAAGCTCCCTCGCCACGGGTGCAGCGCAAGCCTACAGATGCAACGCATGCCCCAACGCCCGCAACGCCGCTTCCTGCACGGCCTCGCCCAGGGTTGGATGGGCATGGATGGTGCCGGCGATGTCCTCCAGGCGCGCACCCATTTCCAAGGATTGGCCGAATGCGGTGGACAGCTCCGACACGCCCACGCCAACCGCTTGCCAGCCGACGATCAAGTGATTGTCCCGGCGCGCCACGACGCGGACGAAACCGCTTTTCGATTCCAGGGTCATGGCCCGGCCGTTGGCGGCGAACGGGAAGCTCGACACGATGCAATCCAGACCGGCAGCCTTGGCCTCGTCCGGCGTCTTGCCCACCACGACCAGTTCCGGGTCGGTGAAGCACACCGCCGCGATGGCCGTCGGGTTGAACTCCCGGTGCTGGCCGGCGATCAGCTCGGCGACCATCTCGCCCTGGGCCATGGCCCGGTGGGCGAGCATCGGTTCGCCGCTCAAGTCGCCGATGGCCCAGACATTGCGCATGCTGGTCTGGCAACGGCTGTCGATCTTCACCGCCGCACCGTTCATCGCCAGGTTCAGTGCTTCGAGGTTCCAGCCCTGGGTGTTGGGTTTGCGCCCAACCGCCACCAGCACCCGGTCGGTGTCCAGGTTCAACGTGTCGCCATTGGGATCACGCACTTGCAAGGTGCTGGCCTGGGCGTCGAAACCTTCAACGCTGTGCTTGAGGTACAACTTCACGCCCAATTGCTTGAGCGCCTCGTGCACCGGTTGCGTCAGCTCGCCGTCGTAGGCCGGGAGGATGCGCTCCTGGGCCTCGACCACGCTGACCTCGGCGCCGAGCTTGCGATAAGCAATGCCCAGCTCCAGGCCGATGTAGCCACCGCCGACCACCACCAGGTGCTTGGGCACCGAGGTGGGGGCGAGGGCTTCGGTGGAGGAAATGATCGGCCCGCCCACGGGCAGCATCGGCAGGTTGACGCTTTTCGAGCCGGTGGCCAGCAGCAGATGTTCGCACTGGATGCGGGTATCACCGACCTCGACAGTCTTGCCATCGATGACCTTGGCCCAGCCGTGAATGACCTGGACCTTGTGCTTCTTCAGCAACGCGGCGACGCCGGTGGTCAGGCGATCGACGATACCGTCCTTCCATTCCACGCTCTTGCCGATGTCCAGCGATGGCGCCGAAACCGTGATGCCCAAGGCTGAGCCCTGGCTGTGATGCCGGGTCTGGTGGAACTGCTCGGCCACATGGATCAACGCCTTGGACGGGATGCAGCCGATATTCAGGCAGGTACCGCCCAGCGCCTGGCCTTCCACCAGGATCGTTTCAATGCCCAGTTGGCCGGCGCGGATTGCCGCTACGTAACCGCCCGGGCCGCCGCCGATGATCAGCAGCTTGGTGTTCAGAGTTTGCATGGCTTACTCCACAAATAAAGTGGCAGGTTGTTCGAGCAAGCCACGCAGGGCCTGGATGAATTGCGCCGCGTCCATGCCGTCGACCACCCGGTGATCGAAGGAACTGGAGAGGTTCATCATCTTGCGAATCACGATCTGGCCCTTGATCACCATGGGCCGCTCGACGATCTTGTTCACGCCGACAATCGCCACTTCCGGCAGGTTCAACACCGGCGTGCTGACGATGCCGCCCAACGCGCCAAGGCTGGTCAGGGTGATGGTCGAGCCGGAGAGTTCATCGCGACTGGCCTTGCCCGTGCGGGCCGCCGTGGCCAAGCGGGAAATTTCCGCCGCGCTGTCCCACAGGCTGCGAGCCTCGGCGTGACGCACCACCGGCACCATCAGGCCGACGTCGCTCTGGGTGGCAACACCGACATGCACCGCACCGGAGCGATGGATGACCTGGGCCTCGTCGTCGTAGCGCGCGTTCATTTGCGGGAAGTCCCGCAGGGCCACGACCAGGGCGCGGACCAGGAACGGCAGCAAGGTCAGCTTGCCGCGACTGGCGCCGTGTTTTTCATTCAGGTGAACCCGCAGCTCTTCCAATGCGGTGACGTCGATTTCCTCGACGTAGCTGAAGTGCGCGGCGCGCTGGGTCGCTTCCTGCATGCGCTGGGCGATCTTGCGGCGCATGCCGATCACCGGGATCTGCTGCTCGTCATGGCGCTCGGCATAACCCGAGCGGCCCTTGGCCTGGGTCGACGAACCCTGGGCCAGATAGGCTTCCAAGTCTTCATGCAGAATTCGCCCGGCAGGGCCGCTGCCCTGGACCAGGCGCAACTGGATGCCCAGGTCCAGCGCGTGTTTGCGCACGGCCGGCGAGGCCAATGGGCGCTCTTCCGGGTCGCGGGCCACAGGCGCTTGCGGGGCGCAGCGTGGCGCGGCGGCTTTTTCCACCACCGGTTCAGGCGTGGCCACTGGCGCTGGCGTTGGCGCCTGTACAGCCGCCGCTGCTGGAGCCGGTTGCGCCGATTCTTTCAAGTTACCCGCACCTTCGACTTCAATGCGGATCAGTTCGCTGCCCACCGCCATCACTTCACCGGGCTCGCCACCCAGGGCGATGACCCGGCCATGCACCGGCGACGGGATGTCGACCATCGCCTTGTCGGTCATGACATCGGCCAGCACCTGGTCTTCGACCACCATGTCGCCGACCTTGACGTGCCACACCGACAGTTCAACTTCCGCGATGCCTTCGCCGATGTCCGGCATCTTGATAACGTGCGTGCCCATTCAGACCTCCATGACCCGTTTCAACGCCGCGCCCACACGGGACGGCCCTGGGAAATACGCCCACTCCTGCGCGTGCGGGTAGGGGGTGTCCCAACCGGTGACACGCTCGATGGGCGCTTCCAGGTGGTGGAAGCAATGTTCTTGCACCAACGACACCAGCTCGGCGCCGAAACCGCAGGTGCGGGTGGCTTCGTGGACCACCACGCAGCGGCCGGTTTTCTTCACCGACTTGACGATGGTCTCCAGGTCCAGCGGCCAGAGGCTGCGCAGGTCGATGACTTCGGCGTCGATGCCGGTCTCCTCGGCGGCGACCTGGGAAACGTAGACCGTGGTGCCGTAGGTGAGGATGGTCACGTCCTTGCCCGGACGGGTGATGGCGGCGACGTCCAGCGGCACGGTGTAGTAACCGTCCGGCACTTGTGCCTGCGGATGCTTGGACCACGGCGTCACCGGGCGGTCGTGGTGGCCGTCGAACGGGCCGTTATACAGGCGCTTGGGTTCGAGGAAGATCACCGGGTCATCGTTTTCGATGGAAGCGATCAGCAGGCCCTTGGCGTCGTAGGGGTTGGACGGCATCACGGTGCGCAGGCCGCAGACCTGGGTGAACATCGCCTCGATGCTCTGGCTGTGGGTCTGGCCGCCATAGATACCACCGCCGCAGGGCATGCGCAGGGTCATCGGCGCGGTGAACTCGCCGGCCGAGCGATAGCGCAGGCGCGCCGCTTCGGAAATGATCTGGTCCGACGCCGGGTAGACGTAGTCGGCGAACTGGATTTCGGCCACCGGTCGCAGCCCATAGGCGCCCATGCCCACTGCCACGCCGACGATGCCGCTTTCGGAAATCGGTGCGTCGAATACCCGCGAGGTGCCGTACTTGTTCTGCAGGCCTTCGGTGCAGCGGAACACGCCGCCGAAGTAACCGACGTCCTGGCCGAACACCACGACGTTGTCGTCGCGCTCGAGCATCACGTCCATGGCCGAGCGCAGGGCCTGGATCATGGTCATGGTGGTAGTGGTCATGGCGGTGTCCAACGCAATATTGTTGTTGTGATCGTTCATGTCAGATCCCCAACTGCTGACGCTGGCGCTTCAAGTGCTCCGGCATCTCTTTGTAGACGTCTTCGAACATGGTCGCGGCGCTTGGAATCTGCCCGCCGGCGAGGGTGCCGTACTGCTCGGCTTCCTTCTGCGCGGCGATCACCTCGGCTTCGAGTTCGGCGGTGACGGCGGCATGTTCCTCTTCGGACCACTGGCCGATCTTCACCATGTGCTGCTTGAGGCGGGCAATCGGATCGCCCAGGGGGAAGTGGCTCCAATCGTCGGCGGGGCGGTACTTGGAGGGATCGTCCGAGGTGGAGTGCGGGCCGGCGCGGTAGGTGACCCATTCGATCAGCGCCGGGCCGAGGTTGCGGCGGGCGCGTTCGGCGGCCCAGCGCGAGGCGGCGTAGACCGCCATGAAATCGTTGCCATCGACACGCAGGGAGGCGATGCCGCAACCGACGCCGCGTCCGGCGAAGGTGGTGGCTTCACCGCCGGCAATGGCCTGGAAGGTGGAAATCGCCCACTGGTTGTTGACTACGTTGAGGATCACCGGCGCGCGGTAGACGTGGGCGAAGGTAAGGGCGGTGTGGAAGTCCGATTCGGCGGTGGCGCCATCACCGATCCAGGCCGAGGCGATCTTGGTGTCGCCCTTGATCGCCGAGGCCATGCCCCAACCCACGCCCTGGATGAATTGCGTGGCGAGGTTGCCGGAAATGGTGAAGAAACCGGCGTCCTTGACTGAGTACATGATCGGCAACTGCCGGCCCTTGAGCGGATCGCGCTCGTTGGACAGCAGTTGGCAGATCAGGTCCACCAGCGGCACTTCGCGGGCCATCAGGATGCTTTGCTGGCGGTAGGTGGGGAAGCACATGTCGTCGATGTTCAACGCCAGGGCCTGGGCGCTGCCGATGGCTTCTTCGCCAAGGCTCTGCATGTAGAACGACATCTTTTTCTGGCGCTGGGCGACCACCATGCGGTTGTCGTAGATGCGCGTCTTGAGCATGGCACGCATGCCCTTGCGCAGGATCTCGACGGGGATATCCGCAGCCCAATCGCCCAGGGCATTGCCCTGGTCATCGAGCACGCGGATCAGGCTGCGGGCCAGGTCGGCGGTGTCGGCGGGTTCGACGTCGATGGGTGGTTTGCGCACCGTGCCGGCATCGGACAGATGCAGGTAGGAAAAGTCGGTCTTGCAGCCGGGACGGCCCGAGGGTTCGGGAACGTGCAGGCGTAGCGGTTCATACGCTGGGTTCATGGCTTTCTACGCTCGATCTTGTGAATTTCTTGTAGTGGGCGCGCTAGCTGACGAATTTCCCTGGGTAGGTGGGAAATTGTCCTACAACAATCATAGGCTCGACGAAGAAGAATATTTTTCTCTGTTCGCTTGCTGTTCAGATCATTTGCAGATAAAAAATCTGCACAACGATAAAAAACAGGACTATTTGTCTCATGCGTAAATTGGATCGCACCGACATCGGCATTCTGAACAGCCTTCAGGAAAACGCCCGCATCACCAACGCCGATCTCGCCCGTTCGGTCAACCTGTCACCCACGCCGTGCTTCAACCGCGTCCGGGCCATGGAAGAGCTGGGGGTGATTCGCGAGCAGGTCACGCTGCTGGATGCCGACTTGTTGGGGTTGCACGTCAACGTGTTCATCCATGTGAGCCTGGAGAAGCAGGTGGAAGAGGCGCTGCAGCACTTCGAGGAGGCGATTTCCGACCGGCCGGAGGTGATGGAGTGTTACCTGATGGCCGGCGACCCGGATTACCTGATTCGCGTGCTGGTGCCGACGATCCAGTCGTTGGAGCGGTTCATGATGGACTTTTTGACCAAGGTCCCGGGCGTGGCGAACATCCGCTCCAGCTTTGCCCTCAAGCAGGTGCGCTACAAGACCGCGCTACCGTTGCCGGCCAATGGGTTGACCTTGGGCACCTGAACATCAAAGGATCGCAGCCTTAGGCAGCTCCTACAGTTGTGGTTTGCTGACGGCTCATTGTTGCCTGACCCACCGCCATCGCGAGCAGGCTCGCTCCCACACCGGATTGTACTGTTGGTCGAGTTCTGCGATCACCGCTGAACCCTGTGGGAGCGAGCCTGCTCGCGAAGGCGTCGGCATATTCAGCTCTGATGTAAGCAGACCCACCGCTATCGCGAGCAGGCTCGCTCCCACATTGGATAGGTGGCGACCTTAGAGCTGGTTGATCGGAATCTTCAGATAAGTCACGCCATTGCCCTCGGCCGGTGGCAGGTGTCCGGCGCGCACATTCACCTGGATCGCTGGCAGCAGCAGGGTTGGCATGCCCAGGGTCTTGTCGCGCTGGGTACGCATGGCCACGAACGCGGCTTCATCGATCCCATCGCGGACATGAATATTGTGCTGGCGCTGTTCACCCACGGTACTCACGCACTGGGGCTCCCGCTCCTCCGGTGGATAGTCATGACACACATACAGCCGCACGCCCGCGGGGAAGGCCAGCAGCTTGCGGATCGAGGCGTAAAGCTGACGGGCGTTGCCACCGGGAAAGTCGCAACGGGCGGTGCCCACGTCGGGCATGAACAGCGTGTCGCCCACCAATATCACGTCGCCATCGATCAGGTAGGCCATGTCCGCCGGGGTGTGGCCGGGCACGTGCAGCGCGGTGGCCTTGAGGTTGCCGATCAGGAAGGACTCGTCGGCCGCGAACAGGTGGTCGAATTGCGAACCGTCGACGGCGAATTGCGGCTCCAGGTTGAACAGGGCCTTGAACACGTTCTGCACCTGGCCGATGGACTCGCCAATGGCAATCTTGCCGCCCAGTTCCCGACGCAGATAAGGCGCGGCGGACAGGTGATCGGCGTGGGCATGGGTTTCCAGCAGCCATTGCACCGTCAACCGATGTTCACGCACAAACGCGATTACCCGATTGGCCTGCACGGTGCCGCTACGGCCTGAAGCCGGGTCGTAGTCGAGCACCGGATCGACCACCGCGCAGTACCCGCCGTCGTGTTCGTACACGACGTAAGTAAAGGTCTTGGAGGCGGGGTCGAGAAAACTTTGGATCTGCGCGGGCATGACAGCGAACCTATGCGGGAAGAACTCATGAGGGGGCTGCTACGCCCGAGGCGTCGGACCGGCCCAGCGGGAGCAAGCTCCCTCGCCACCTCTCTATCTTGGATAAATGGCATGTGTTGCAAACCTTGAGGTTTACAACTTATGGTCCGCAGCTTAGTGAGGACCAAGGCGTCCTGCAAATGCGATCGCACCTGCCAACAGGTGTGCTCGGCTTGAGAGAACCGGAATGTTACTGGCAAGTTTTTTTGGTGTGGTCATGGGCCTGGTCCTTGGCCTGACGGGCGCGGGCGGCGGCATCCTGGCGGTGCCAGCATTGGTGTTGGGCCTGGGCTGGAGCATGACCCAGGCCGCGCCGGTGGCGTTGTTCGCGGTGGGCAGCGCCGCGGCGGTGGGGGCCATCGATGGGCTGCGTCATGGGCTGGTGCGCTATCGGGCGGCATTGCTGATTGCGCTGCTGGGTGCGGTGTTCTCGCCGCTGGGCATCTACCTTGCCCACCAGCTTTCGGAAAAAATCCTGATGATCCTGTTCAGCCTGTTGATGGTGCTGGTGGCGGCGCGCATGTTGCGCCGGGAAACGCCGCAAGCGGGGCCCAGCGATCACGGTGCCGCCAGTTGGGGCCAGAAGAATTGCATGCTCGACCGCCAGACCGGGCGCCTGGCCTGGACCGCCCGCTGCACAGCTACGCTGTCGGCATTGGGGGCAGTGACAGGCATGGTCTCGGGGCTACTGGGCGTGGGCGGCGGCTTCCTGATCGTGCCGGCGTTCAAGCAACTGACTGACGTGCAGATGCGCGGGATCGTCGCGACGTCCTTGATGGTCATCAGCCTGATTTCGCTGATTGGAGTGGTGGGCGCGTTTCATGCCGGCGTGAGCATCGACCGGGTCGGTGCGGTGTTCATTGCGGCGAGTATTGCTGGGATGGTGCTCGGGCGGCGATTGTCGACCCAGGTCCCGGCCCGGGCGTTGCAGGTGGGGTTTGCCGGGGTGTGCCTGGGGGTGGCGGTGTTCATGTTGGTGCGGGCTTAGCAACGACGAATCAGGATTGCACATTGCCTTTGTGGCGAGGGAGCTTGCTCCCGCTGGACTGCGAAGCAGGCCCATACGGTCTTGACCCACGGCGTCTGCTTCGCAGCCGAGCGGGAGCAAGCTCCCTCGCCACAGGGGGCGATGTGATCCGCCTAACCACAGGGATCGCGTGATGTTTACAACGTTCGGCACTGCATCGAAAACCCCAACGCCACCGATTGTCCTTGCTCAAGCAAACGCAACCCCGGCCGTCCTGGCAGGTGGTGGGCATTGACCGGATGACTGACCGGTTCGATGCAGAAGAAATCCAAACCGACTGGACAGTACAGCAGGAAAAATTCGCTGCCGCTGGCACGGCATTCCAGTTCATAACCCAGGTCCGGTTGTTGGATCAGGCACTGCCCATCCCAGCCACCGAAGCCGTTGTCGACAAGGGTGTCCGGCAGTAACCGGGATTGCTGGAAATCCCACTCCGAGGGAACGCCCCTCAATTTCGTTGGCAGTTTCGAGGCGTCGCACATCCACACTTCGCTGGCACCGGTTTGCAGACGGGTACCGCTTGTGCGCGGGAAATACGGATGCAAACCCAGCCCGTGCCAGGCGGCCTGTTCGGCCATATGTGTCACATGCAATGCCATTTGCAACTGGCCGCCACTCAAGCGGATCCGCAAGCTGGCGCAATAGGCGAACGGGGTTCGACTGTCGAGTTGCAGCAGCGCTTCCTGGTCGTTCTGTTCGGTGACCTGCCACGGTTGCTGCCAGGCACTGCCATGGATCGGAAACGGATCGTTGGGGCTGTTGGCCTCCAGGGCGAGCCAGCCGCTTGGGCAATCGAAACCGCCTTGGGCGATCCGGTTCGACCACGGGATCAACGGGAAGCAGCCGAGTTTGCCTGGCAGGCCGTTTTCCAGTGCGTGCGGCGCGGGCGGGCGTAGCAGGGGAGCGCCGGTGCTGCGCAATGTCCATTCAACGAGGCTGGCGCCCAGGTGCGGGGCCAGGGTCAGGTGGGTCAGTTCGTCTTCGAGGTAGAGAAGGGGCTGCGTCATGGTGGTCGCGTCTATTGGGAAGAGCAGATATAGGACGGGCAGATAGCTTTTTTGGGAAGGGCAGATAGCTTTTGTGGCGAGGGAGCTTGCTCCCGTTCGGCTGCGGAGCAGACGCCCGAGTTCAAACCGGGTGGGCCTGCTGCGCAGTCCAGCGGGAGCAAGCTCCCTCGCCACAAGGGGGCTTGCTCGCCTACAGGGTTACAACACCAAATGCGGCAACCACAGCGAAATGGCAGGCACGTAGGTCACCAGCAGCAGCACCAGGAACAGCATGGCGTAGAACGGCAGCAGGGCCTTGACCGTGCTTTCGATGCTGACCTTGCCGATGGCGGAACCGACGAACAACACCGCGCCCACCGGTGGCGTGATCAGGCCGATACCCAGGTTCACCAGCATGATCATGCCGAACTGCACCGGGTCCACGCCGATGCCGACGATCACTGGCATCAGGATCGGCGTCAGGATCAGGATCAGCGGCGCCATGTCCATTACGGTGCCCAACAGCAGCAACATCACGTTGATACACATCAGGATCACGTAGCGGTTGTCCGACAGGGTCAGGAACGCGGTGGTGATCTTCGCCGGGATTTCCATCAGCGTCATGATGTAGCCGAAGCTGGCGGCGAAGCCGATCAGGATCATCACGATGGAGATGGTGCGCACCGTACGGTGCATCAGTTTCGGCAACTCGCTCCACTTGTAGTCGCGATAGATGCACATGGTGACGAAGAACGCCCACACCACGGCAATGGCGGCCGATTCAGTGGCGGTGAACACACCCGAGAGAATGCCGCCAAGGATGATGAACAAGGTCATCATGCCCCACATGGCTTCCTTGCAGATCTTCAACGCTTGTTTGAGCGGAATCACTTCGCCCTTGGGGTAATTGCGCTTTTTCGCGAAAACCAGGCACAGCGCCATCAGGCAGAGGTTCATCATGATGCCGGGGACGATGCCGGCCATGAACAGCGAACCGATGGAGACGGTGCCGCCGGCGGCAAGGGAGTACAGCACCGCGTTGTGGCTGGGCGGTGTCAGCAGCGCTTGTACCGAACCACTGACGGTGACGGCGGTGGCGTATTCACGCGGGTAGCCCCGGCGTGTCATTTCCGGGATCAGCACCGAGCCGACCGAGGCGGTATCGGCCACCGAGGAACCGGAGATCGCGCCAAAGAAACTCGAGGCCACGAGGTTGACCAGGGACAAGCCACCGCGCACGAAACCTACCAGCACGCTGGCGAAGGCCACCAAGCGGCGGGACATGCCGCCCTCGGCCATGATCGCACCGGCCAGGACGAAGAACGGAATGGCCAGCAGCGAGAATTTGTTCACCCCGCCCGTTATCTGAATCATCATGGCCTGGAACGGAATATCGATCCACCACGCCCCGATCAGGGCGGCAGCGCCCAGCGCGTAGGCGACCGGCATGCCGATCAGGATCAACAGCAAAAAACTGCCCAGCAGAATCAGAGCGTCCATTAAGCGGCACCTTCGTTTTCTTCAACCAGGTCGAACTGCACGACCCGACGCTGGCTTTGATCACCCAGCAAGAGTTTTTCCAGGACAAAAATCAGGGTCAGGAAGCCACCGACCGGGATCGGCATGTACGTGATGCCGACGCGCAAGGTGGGGATGGCGCTCATGAATTGATTCCAGGTGGTCATGCACAGCTTGGTGCCCCAGATAGTCATGAAAATGCACACGGCCGCCATCAGCAGCTGGGAGAAAATCGACGCTGCGTTTTTCAAGTGAGGTGGCAGGCGGCTGGTGACCATGTCCACGGCCATGTGCGAGCCGGAGCGGTAACTGGCGGCGGCACCGATGAAGGTGAAGACGATCATCAGCAAAATGGCGGTGGGTTCCGGCCAGCTCGAGCCTGAGCCCAGCACGTAGCGGGCGAATACCCCCCATGGAATCATCAGGGCAACTGCCAGGACGGAGAGGCCGGCGACCCAGATGCAAGTCATGTAAATCTTGTCGTTGATACGCAGCAGCAAATTCTTCATCGGGTTCCACCGTAACTGGGCGCGCCTCTTAACCGCAGGCGCGCCCAGCCGTTTCATGAGTACAGATTAAGAGGCCTTACTGGACAGCTTCGATGCGCTTGATCAGGTCGGCGTACGGCGCACCGTATTTGGCCCGGATTGGCGCAGTGGCGTCATAGAAGGGTTTCTTGTCGACGGTGATGAACTCGACGCCGGCGGCCTTGAGTTTTTCTTCACTGGCGGCGGACTTCTTGTCCCACAGCACGCGCTCTTCAGCCTGGGCAGCCTTGGCGGCTTTTTTCACCATGTCCTGCTGCTCTGGGGTGAGCTTGTTCCAGGTGATTTTCGACATCACGATTGGCTCAGGCAGGATCAGGTGGCCGGTCAGGCTGTAGAACTTGGCGTTCTGGTAGTGGTTGTGCTCGAGCATGGTCGGCGGGTTGTTTTCCGCGCCGTCGATCACGCCGGTCTGCAAGGCGCTGAAGATCTCGCCGGTGTCCATCGCGATGCCGTTGGCGCCCATGGCGTTGAAGGTCTCGATGAACATCGGGTTGCCTTGGACGCGAATCTTCATGCCCTTGAGGTCTTCGATCTTGCGCACCGGCTTCTTCGTGTAGAGGTTGCGCGTGCCGCCATCCATCCACGCCAGGGCCACCAGGCCGAACTCGGAGTTGGTGATGCGGTCGAGGATTGCATCGCCGACTTCACCGTCGATCACGGCGCGCATGTGGGCCTGGTCGCGGAAGATGAACGGCATGTTGAAGACGTTCACGTCCGGCACCACAGGGCCGACGATGCCCAGGCTGACGCGAGACATCTGGATCGCGCCGGCTTGCATCTGCTCGATGACTTCTTTCTCAGAGCCCAGTACGCCACCCGGGAAGTACTTGAACTTCAATTCGCCGTTGCTCTCTTTTTCCAGGGTTTTACCCATGGACTCCTCGGCGACTACGGTTGGGTAGCCCTTGGGGTGGATGTCGGCGATCTTGATGTCCAGAGCGTGTGCCGCCTGGGCCAGGAAGGCCAGGGGCAAGGCCGCGATCAGAAGTGTGCGTTTGAAATTCATGGTCAATCTCCAGTGTTGTTGTTTTTATGTCTATCGATGTGAAGCGGCAAAGCAGATCAGTTCGCGGAGTGTTTCCATCCTCCGAACGCAGGTTCAGCCAGGCCCTTGACGCCGGGGTTCAGCGCGAACACGCCACCGGCCAGGGACTGCGGGTCGTTGTCGTCGCCCGGGCGGATCGAGGTGACGAAAAGGGTGTCCAGCTGGCTGCCGCCAAAGGCGCACATGGTCGGTTTTTTCACCGGCACTTCCAGCGAACGGTCGAGACGTCCGTCCGGGGTGAAACGGTGAATCAACCCAGCGTCGTTGGCGCAGATCCAGTAGCAACCGTCGGCGTCCACCGCCGCGCCATCCGGCCGGCCGGCCAGGGGCATCATGTCGACGAACAGCCGGCGGTTGGACGGGGTGCCGCTGTCGATGTCGTAGTCGAAGGCCCAGATCTGTTGGATCAGCGGGTGAGAATCGGAGAGGTACATCGTCCGGCCGTCCGGGCTGAAACCCAGCCCGTTGGGCACGATGAACCCACTCAGTTGCGCCTCCACCGGGCTGCGTTGCCCAGCGTCATAACGGTACATCCGGCCTTCGTCGGCGTTGGCGCCCATGTTCAGCACCATGCTGCCGGCCCAGAAACGGCCCTGGCGGTCGCAACGGCCATCGTTGAGGCGCATGTCGGTGCGGCTGTGTTCGACGCTTGCACAGAGTTCGCTGTCGAGGCTGCCGTCGTCATGGGGGTGCAGGCGAAAGAAACCGCTTTCCATACCCGCGATCCAGCCGCCGTCCTGGTGGCGGGCGATGCAGGCGAGCATTTCGGGGGCTTCCCAGCCTTGGATTTTTCCGCTGCTGGCGTTCCAGCGTTGCAGGCCGCCGTTGGGAATGTTCACCCAGTACAGCGAGTTTTCCTCGGGGACCCACACCGGGCTTTCCCCGACAGCATTGCGTGCATCGACAATCAATTCGGCTTGCATGGTGATTCCTTGGTTCGTTCGTATCCCATGAACAACAGACGAATCAGTCGTCGAACGGGCCGGCTGCGACAAAGGCGCCACCCTGGTAGATCCTGGCCGGATCATCGGCGGCCGGCATCGGCTGCGCTTCGACCTTGTCGCGGAAAATTTCGGACGTGTCCTTGGGCTGGTAGCCCAGGTGCGCGGCGTGGCTGTTGTCCCACCAGACATCGCGGTTGGCGGAGACGCCGTAGACCACGGTGTGGCCGACCTTCGGCGTGTAGAGCGAGCATTCGATCAGTTGGGTGAGGTCGTCGAAGCTCAGCCAGGTGCTCATCATCCGGCGGTTCTGCGGCTCGGGGAACGACGAGCCGATGCGGATGCTCACGGTCTCGATGCCGTAGCGATCGAAATAGAAACTGGCCATGTCTTCGCCGTAGGACTTGGACAGGCCGTAGTAGCCATCCGGACGGCGAAGGCAATGGGCGTCGAGGGCCTCGTCCTGCTTGTAGAAACCGATGACATGGTTGGAGCTGGCGAAAATCACACGCTTGACGCCGTGCTTGCGCGCCGCTTCATAAATGTGGAACACGCCACTGATGTTGGCGCCAAGGATCTCTTCGAACGGGCGCTCCACCGAGACACCACCGAAATGCAGGATAGCGTCGACGCCTTCCACCAACTGGTGCACGGCCTGCTTATCCGACAGGTCGCAGGGCACCACTTCTTCGCTTTCGTCGATGGCCTGGGCCATGTTGGCGATGTCCGACAGGCGAATGTGGCGGGCGTAAGGCTTGAGGCGTTCGCGCAAGACTTTGCCAAGGCCGCCGGCGGCGCCGGTCAAGAGCAGGCGATTGAAGGGGGGGCGAATCTGTGTCGTGGTCATGGCATTACCTGAGCAAACAATGAGAGGTACAGTTGTTATAAGTTGTCGTACGACCGAGAGGAAATATCCTTATCCTTCCGCTACCTTGTCAACGTTTGATCGACGAACCGCTCTGGATCGGCGTCCCTGCCGCAGGTTGCCATGGGATGCGCCCATGGCAATATCCCGTGTTACAGCAGCGAGATCGGGTAGTTGAAGATGATTCGGTTTTCGTCGAATTCGTTGGTGCTGAAGTCACGACGAAGCGACGAGTTACGCCATTTCACGTTGAGGCTCTTCAGCACACCGCTCTGCACGGTGTAGGCCAGTTCACTTTCGCGGCCCCATTCCTTGCCGTCG